>CAJJLI010000424.1 GCA_905192625.1 uncultured Clostridium sp.
GCGTCGCCGCACCTAGCGCTTGAGTAGTTTGGCGATGGCGTGGCCGGCTGCCGAAAATGTTAAGGGTATAAAAACAAGAGATGGTGGTACTATATTTGAGGAAATACAGAGACAGTTTAAAGAAACGGGTTATGATTTCAACTGTATAACACTCAATGCAGCTGATTATGGGGTTCCACAGTACAGAGAGCGAGTGTTTTTTTATGGTACAAGGATTGGTGTTGATTTTGAAGCACCTATTCCAACACATGGTGAGAATCGTAATCCATATAATATAGTGTTGGATGCAATCGGTGATTTAGCAAATAAAGGTGAAGAAGTATCAAATCATGTTCCACTCAAGCATGGAGAAAAGAATATCAGACGATATCAATTGATTCCAGAAGGAGGTAGATTGCCAGAGAACGATTTACCAGCAGATCTCTACAGAAAAAATTTCGGAAATACATTTAAACGACTTGATAGAAATAAACCATCATTAACTATGGTACCAGGACATAATGCATTCCCTATTCATCCGTGGTTGGATAGAAGTTTAACAGTTAGAGAAGCAGCAAGAATACAAACATTTCCAGATGATTATATATTCAGTGGTAGAAGGGACAAACAGGGTATGCAAGTGGGAAATGCTGTGCCGGTGCAATTGGCAAATGCCTGGGCAAAGCAAGTAAAGGGAGTATTGGACAATTATGAAAAAGAATAGAGAATATACATATATCGATTTGTTTACTGGAGCAGGCGGGTTGTATAGGGGCTGCAAGGATGCAGGAATGAAACATTTGCTTTCTGTTGAATTGTGGAAGCCTGCAATAGAAACATTAAAACACAATTACCCAGACATTAATTTATATGAAGGCGATATTCGAGATTTACAAGGTGAGGAACTAATGAGCCTTTTAAATGGAAAAGAATGTGATTTGATTTGCGGAGGACCTCCATGTCAAGGCTTTTCTACAATAGGTAAGAGACTACAAAAAGATCCAAGAAATGAGCTTGTATTTGAATTTATTAGAATTGTAAAAGAGGTGAAACCTAAATTTTTCATAATGGAAAATGTCAAAGGTCTATTGTCTTCTAATAATGGCATAATGAGAGAACTTATTCTGGAAGAATTTGAGGATATTGGGTATTCTAGGGCAATATCCAAAGTTATTTCTGCAGATGATTATGGAGTACCACAGAAAAGACAAAGAGTTTTTTTCTTTGGAGTTCGTGATGATATTAAATTAAAACATAATCTTGAATTTCCTCTTCTAATTGAGGAAAAAACTACAGTTGGTGATGCTATAATGGATTTAATGGGGAAAGAAAACTTAATACCTAACCATGTTCCGATGAATCATAATGTAACTGTTGTTAATCGTATTAAATGTATACCAGAAGGTGGTGGTATCCCTTCCGAAGGTTTGCCAGAAGATGTAGCATATGGTTCACGATCTGATTATAAAAATAATAAATTAAAAAATTTTAGTCATGTATATAAGCGACTTGATCGTAACAAACCAGCAACAACTATGGTACCTGGACACAATGCATTTCCACTGCATCCAGTTGCAGATAGAAGTCTAACAGTTAGAGAAGCGGCAAGAATACAAACATTTCCAGATGATGTTGTTTTTTGTGGAAATAGACAAGAGCAGTGTATTCAAGTCGGAAATGCAGTACCAGTTAAATTAGCAAAAGTTTTAGCAAATAATGTTATTGAGTATTTAAAAAAGGATTGCTAGATGGGTATTTTACATGATAATTTAGCTACTGCTTGTGGGGATGATATACTTAGAAGAATTAGAACCGGAGATTCATCTATTTCACAAATATTCTCTACAAAGATGGTTAGAAGCGCGGATTGGGATTGGCCACGTCCAGATTATGTCTGTATAGATGAAGAATTGAAATGTTCTTATGCTTTAGAGTTTAAGCCACCATTGCAATCGAAGCGAGAGTATTTGACTGGTTTAGGACAAGCCCTTTCATATTTGCAAAAACACTTATATTCGGGATTAATAGTTCCTACAGTTGCGGATGATGGATTTCATATTGCAGATTTTATAGCAAATACTTTAAATGCTGATGAATTTAAAAAAGTTGCGATTTCTTTATATAGCTATAATCCACTCGATATTGGTTCTGGCGTTACATTACTTAGGGGAATAGATGAGAAAAGAGATGCTACTAAAGTTAAATCAGTGGATTTAAGTAAAAAGGAAACTTTTTGGTGTTGGTGGAGAGATTGTAGCCATTATGAATTATATGATTTATTAGAACTAGCCTTTAGATATAATGAATATGAAGGTAATATTTATACAGAAAAAATATATCCCGAATTTTATGAAAGATTAGTGACAGAAAAAACAAAGGGTTGGGATGGAAATCCAAGAAAAAAAACAAGATCACCGAAATCATGCACAGCTGAAAAACAAAATTATAAAATTCCACTTTCACAGTTAGAATTGTGGAATGAAGGTCATTTGACTAATCTTGGTTTTAAAATGCTAGAGATAGGAAAAAAATATGGGCCTAATAGTGACGCATTTTTGAATGCATTAGCGTATTTGATTTTAGTTAATGGAAAACATTTAGAACTGATAAAAATATTTGAAGAATATCAGAGTAAGAGTGTTGTGTTGCCAGAAGATTCTAAAAACTTTCTTTTGGGAGTAGAGACTTTCCTTACATCTGAAGGGAAAATAGGAACGAGAAAACCTACTGCAGTTACAACTGCGGCAAAGGGAACCTACATTCGAGATGAACCAAAGTTATGGAACAAATTTCAAATCATGAAATTAGCAAAGAAAAATTCATATTTCTTTAAAGGAGAAGGGTATAAATTTGATTGGCATAAGATTTCAGATTTGTTAATATCCGGAAGTCAACTTTTAAATGAATAGATTGTTATTTGATGTTAGGGTGGGGGGAACGATTTGTTCCCTCCTTTTTTAGTGCAAAGTGCTATATTCTTTTAGTCTTAGTAGTACTGAACGGTGCAGAAAAATATTTATACAAATAATTTTATAAAACATCTTTTTTGCTACCCTTCAAGGCTATCATTTAAGAATGTGGTAATCTGTAAGTCCAAATAAAAACAAACTCTTCGTAAATTGCAATAACAAGTTGAACATTGACAGTTGAATAGTCTGTCAGGCGA
>CAJJLI010000425.1 GCA_905192625.1 uncultured Clostridium sp.
GAATATAGATTGTCTATAATTTTTTTTTTTTCTTGCATTAATTATGGACTTCTGTTATGTATTATGAATTTCATGAAAGATACCACTTCATTTTCAACCTTTGGAAATTTATATGGAATGATGTGTGGATTTTTAGCAGGGGCGTACCTCCCATATACGATGTATCCAGAGTACTTGCGGAACATATTATTTTATTTTCCACCGATGCAGTTAACCAGCATCATACGTCAATTATTTTTATCCGTGTATACCGATGGAGCAATTGCTATTGGAGAGCCACTATACAAACTGTATGGGGTTATTCTGACGAAGGGAAATCGTATAATCACGCTACGTGAGCAATGGAGCTACCTAATCTTTGCGTTGGCAGTTGTCTTATTAATTATAAGATTGGAGTATATGGAAGATAAGAGATAAATATGAATGACTACACATAGTTCTAAAAAACAATCCTCATGGATTATCTTAGGTTCATTTATTGAATCCGATTGGGAAATCCAGTCATTGTTTTTCCTATTGTAGGAATCACAATATTAATGGGAAGTGATCCAGAGGTAGTAAAAGATCTGTTTTGATGCAGTCATAATGATTTTGAAAAAAAGAATGGATTGGATTGTAGATGAAAATCAATAAATTTATGCAATAACAGCAGGTATTACAATAAAATAGCAGGATTAATTCCTGCTATTTTTTTAATTTGAAATTATGTGAAGTACGCTTTTATTCTAGAAACGTGTCTATTTCTATCTAAATTAAAACTATTTCAATATCATCCCTAGCTTTCCCTAGTAACGAAATTCTCCATTCTACATTTTCTACTGCCTTAAAGTAAAGGGAGGAACAAGTGGTGTGTTTCTTTTGGGATGGGTGTGATTTATTCGAATTAGAAATTACGTCTACTCCATTGGCACTTCCAATAATTGCAACGCCACAGTATGAGTCTGCTCGAAATTCGTCCTTATTTGTTACAAGTGGTCTTGGTGAGTCGCCCCAATTACAGTCTCTTACCATATAGGAATTCTGTTCTAATTCAGGATCCATTCGATAAGTTAATTCATGAAAATAACAAGGATATTCGTATCCATTCTCTGGGAAGTTATCTGCAGGTAGGTGCTCCGAGGTACAAGAGAGTATTGTTAATGAGTGTTTCTTCTCAGTGAGTGGGTGAACAAATTCTATGGATTTGTCGTTTGATGTAAAATGTGGTCCAGGAATGAACGTTGTATCTTGTTTTACGCATATTGATAAAGAGTGTATTTGGGTTTTACTCTTATTGGTCCAAGGAAATGAAGCTCGAATAAATATCCAACCAAATGATTTGTCACAGCCATAATGCTCACATAGCATCTCGGTTTCGGAATCATTTTTTGTACCATCTTCTAAACAAGGATTCCAATAGGTAACACAATATTGATTCTGATGAATCCTTTTCTCATTTAGGATAAGGGATAGACCAAAATTAGCGGATAAAGGATTTTCTGATTGTATCTGCTCTTGTAATTCATCGGATATTTCATCGTTTTGTATAATGTCTTGCCATTTATCGGTGAAATTCTGAATGGAGCAAGGGTTTATTTGAACATAGATATCTATTACTATTCCATCGCGACAAGAATATATGGAAGGGATATGCCAAGTTTCATGTCCCCAGGAAAAGACTTTGTTTATCTGTATTTCTTTATCGGCTTTTTTTTGATTACCATGCCCCCAAAAATTCCCCTCAAAATAAACCTCAAACTCAGGAATAGCTAAGCTATCGTCATCAATTAATTCATAATATTCTTTGGAAAATCGCAAGGAGGAGTAATCAAACATTTCTTGTATTGCTTTTACATATTCATAAGGGTGTTCTAATGGTGAAAGCTGGAAGTGCCGCTGTATTTCTTCTAATACCGAAGATTGTTCTAAGGTTTTTGCATCATTTGAAGTAATTTGAATAAATTCTTCTGCATCTAAGTGATGAATTTGTTCTAATTTAGTTGCATTACCACATGTAAGTAATAATCTCAGAAAATCTTTAAATGTAGATGCGATGGGATGAACATATGGATGACAACAATCCATTGGATTTACTGAAAATACCATGTCTTTAAATCCACGTACCATGCAATAATGAATACCATCCACACCTTCCCAACCAATTACCTTAGCACCCAATGGAGTACAGAAATACTCACTTGTTTCACTGCCAGGGATAAGACCAAGGCAAGAGGTGTCGAAATTAAGTTCTTTGAATTTTTTATATAGATTCATATGTAATATCCCCCGTTTTCTTTCATTAATAAATCATTAACTTATCACGCAAAGAAAGTCTTCATTTATAGTAACATAGTATAATTTGTTTATCAATGAATCTGAATTGCACTAATATAATGATCTAATGTTCTAAGCTCACGTAAAACTACTTCCTTTGTAAGTAATATAATGAAAAAGTATATAAGGTGTAAGCATATTTAAGAGGCTCATTTCATATGTGTTGAATTATTTAAAATAGTTCTTGACCTTCGCCTAAGGTGAAAGTCTATACTATGCGTATGATAATTATTTTAAACACGGAGGATTAATGAATGTATTCAATTAAGCAAGTAGCTACAAAGTTAAACTGTAATCCAAATGCCATACGATTTTATGAGAGGAAAGGATTGGTGAATCCTGATAGAGATGAAAACGGATATCGGAAGTATTCGGATAAGGAGGTTGAATTACTACAATTTATTCTTTTATATCGCCAATTAGGATTCTCTATAGAAGGTATTAAAAAAATATGTGCGCAGGAAGGAAAATCTCAGTTAGATGTATTTACAACCCAATACAATATTATAAATCAAAAAATCCATTCTATGAGTAAAATAAGAGATGTGCTGGGGAGCGCTGTTAATGAATTATTGGAGAGCAATCAACTTTCGAATGAAGTTCAGACGCAATTAGTAGACACGATTCAATTTATCGGTGAGTCAGAGCAATGGAAAGACTGTTGGAATTTCAATACGTGGGCTTCAAATTATGATTCTGATATACGGACGGATGGTCCTGGACTCCCTTTTTATAAGAATTATGATAAAGTCATTCATATGACAGCGAATGATGTAGGACGGATTTTGCGGACATTCAAAATAAAAAAGAATGTGGAGGTAACA
>CAJJLI010000426.1 GCA_905192625.1 uncultured Clostridium sp.
CGAAGAGGAGGCTCTGGCAGAAGAGTCCGATCAGCCGTACAAGATTGAACTCATAGAACATAATCCAATGGAAATATGGTCCTCACAAATAAGTGTTGCAGCAGAAGCAATGGCATCCATTGGTGCTAAATCAGAAGATATTTATGCAATTGGTATCACCAATCAAAGAGAAACAACAATTGTATGGAATCGAATTACCGGTGAACCAATTTATAATGCTATTGTTTGGCAATGTCATAGAACAGCAGACATGATAGTAGATTTAAAGAAGCAAGGATTCGACAAAATTATACATAAAAAAACAGGATTAATCCCGGATGCCTATTTTTCAGGGACTAAGATTAAATGGATTCTTGACAACGTAGCAGGTGCAAGAGAAGAAGCAAACAAAGGTAACTTATTATTTGGTACCGTAGATTCTTGGTTAATATGGAACTTAACGAAAGGAAAAAAACATGTTACCGATTACACAAATGCATCGAGAACGATGTTATTTGACATCCGAAACCTATGCTGGGATGATGAAATATTAAGCATGTTAGATATACCAAAAACGATGTTACCTAAGGTACAAGCCTCTAGTTCTTTGTTTGGATTTACAGAGCCTGGCTTACTAGGTGGTGAAATCCAAATTGGAGGAGTGGCAGGTGATCAACAAGCTGCACTGTTTGGACAATGCTGTTTTGAACCAGGGGATGTGAAAAATACTTACGGAACAGGTTGTTTTTTACTCATGAATACTGGTACAAATTTAATTGAATCACAGAATGGCTTATTAACAACCATTGCAGCAAGCTGTGGAAAGGACGTTGAATATGCCCTAGAGGGGAGCGTATTCGTTGCAGGGGCTGCAATTCAGTGGCTTCGTGATGAGCTAAGAATGATTAAAGATGCGCAGCAATCTCAGGAGTATGCAGTTGAGGTTAAGGATACAAATGGAGCTTATGTGGTTCCGGCGTTTACTGGATTAGGAGCGCCTTATTGGAATCCTTATGCACGTGGTACTATTGTTGGAATTACGAGAGGATTTAATAAAGAACATTTAATTCGAGCAACATTAGAATCACTGGCGTATCAAACGTATGATGTATTAAAGGCGATGGAGCAAGACTCAAATCTAATGCTAAGGGTGTTAAAAGTAGATGGAGGTGCAAGTGCCAACGATTTTTTAATTCAATTTCAAGCAGATATATTAGATTCAGAAGTTCATCGACCAAAGTGTATTGAAACTACCGCCTTAGGCGCAGCTTATCTTGCAGGTCTGTCTACTGGTTACTGGAGAGATAAAGATGAAATCAAAGAAAATTGGACCTTAGGTGGACAATTTTTACCGAGTATGACAAAGGATACGAGAGAAAAGTTGTTAAAGGGATGGAAACGGGCAATTAAATGTGCTCTTATGTGGGCTGAGGAAGGATGTTAAATTGATCCAAGATATAATCAAATATTTTATGGAAAAAGGATATCGAACTGTTTCAGTTAATATTGAGAAAATCCATATATATTATCAGGAAAAAGCAGATGAAGTTACGGTATCTGTTCTTTTAGAAATGCCAACAGGCGAGGAGTTTACAAAATTACAATATCAAAACATAATACGACAAATTACTGCCCGATTTAATAATGGTGAGTACCAAAAAATCAACTTGATTTCTTTAATCGTATCTAAAAATGTAGATAAGGTTCGTTCGTTTTGTGAGGAAGGAATGAATATTTTACTTGTTGATTTGAATGAAATGCGTATCATACGATATGAAAATCAGGCAAATGGTTTTGATGTTATGTATAAAGAGCTTGAAGAAATCATAAGTAAAAAAACGATGAATGCATACGATCATCGGTCATGTGGGGATAGTGTAAATACGAAAAAGCAATCCTCTTCACAGCAGCGCAAAAAATGGAATTCATATAAAATATATAATAAGCCAGGTTATAAGAATAGAGCAAAAGCATATAAAAAGTTACCGTTTGAAATAACAAATCTTACCTTAGTAGTTATAAACATTGTTATATTTATGGTAATGGATTTATTTCAGCTGGAAGAGAAGGTATTTTCCTTTGGAGCTTTATACTGGCCTTACATTAAATATAACAATGAGTATTATCGATTAATAACGAGTATGTTTATTCATGGCTCAACCGATCATCTCATAAATAACATGTTAGTATTGCTATTTATTGGAGATACTTTAGAGAGAAGCGTTGGTAAAATAAAGTATTTAGTTCTATATTTCGCTACTGGAATTATTGCAGGGTTAGTGTCCATGAGTTATAATATGGGAAAAGGTGTACTAGTTCAGAGTGTAGGTGCTTCAGGAGCAATCTTTGGTGTAGTTGGAGCGGTGGCTTTCCTAGTTATTGTGAGTAGAGGTAGATTAAAAGATATAAGTACAAGACAAATCTTTATATTTGTAGTTTTAAGTTTATATGGAGGTTTGAGTAGCCAAGGTGTAGATAATGCTGCTCATATTGGAGGATTAATTGCCGGAGTAGTGCTATGCGCTGTGTTATTTCTATTCCAAAAAAGAGGGGGAGAATATCGTTGAGAATTCATATATATTATGGTGGTAGAGGGCTCATTGAAGATTCAACCATTTATGTAATGAATAAAATTACAGAGGTTTTACAAGAACTTCGGGTAGAGGTTGTTAGATTTAATTTATTTGAACAAAAAAACGGAATAGCGATGTTGCCAAATACGTTAAAAGAAGCGGATGGAATTATATTAGCTGTTAATGTTGAATGGATAGGAATTGGCGGATATATGCAACAATTCCTTGACTCTTGTTGGTTATATGGTGACAAAGAAAAAATTAGTGGTATGTATATGTTCCCAGTGGTTATTGCAAATACGTTTGGTGAAAAAGAAGCACAGCAAACACTTATAAAATCGTGGGAGGTTTTAGGGGGGATTGCATGCGAAGGAATCTGTACGTATGTTGAAAGTCCAGCAGAGTTTGAAACAAATTCAAATTATGGGAAAATAATTGAACGTAAAGCAGAGAATCTGTATCGTACCATAAATCAGAAAGCAGTAAGTCTACCTAGTAGCAATAATGCTATGATAAATAAAGTACAGCAGGTATCGACTCTAAAATTAACGCCTCAAGAGAGGGAACAATTATCGATGTA
>CAJJLI010000427.1 GCA_905192625.1 uncultured Clostridium sp.
AGATATTTCTTAAGATCATCAACCTTGTCAAGATGTTCCCATGGAAGATCTACAGATCAAACTGTCCTGGATTACTTGCGCGTGTGAGTGGGTAGACGTACCCTTGAACGGATAGAATGTTACCATATTGAACGATAGTCTCAATTGGTACATATACGATTACTTTTTTGCATTCATATATGTCCTTAGAGGTTTCTAACTGAATTTTCACATCTTTTAAAATTAAAGCGTTGCTAGTTTCATAACATTGAATGCCTTCAATTTGCCCTAAAATTGTCGCATTCATTTTTTTATCAATGATTGTTTCTATATCTGCACATTTTATCTGAGCATTCATTCGAGAATGACCTAGTAAAAATAGAAGTGGTAAGATGACCAAAATCAATGAAAGATTTTTTTCTTTTTTCATTCTCCATAACTCACTCTGAAAGAAAAGCACTAACATCGCATAACTTACTAGAATCATCGGAATTAAAATTGCGTATTGCGCTTTATAACTGACAATTCCAAGTACGTATGCGATCATTATCCATAGTAGCGGTCGTTTCATACATTCTCCTTTATGTTATTAAATCCATACTTATCTCCTAAAATTGAATATCATATGAATTATCCTCTATAAGTTCTCGTCCCCTATTCCATATTTAAATATATTTATAAACTACGATATCCTCATTGTAACGATTCATCTTTAAAATATCAATTGTCAAGCACCACAATAAAATGTGAAAAATATAGCATTAATAACAAAAAAACTGCCATAGCACAGATTGGTATGCAAACTATGCTACAGCAGCTTCCTGCTACTTTTATATTCTAATAGAATCTAAAATTGCTTTATTTATCCCCTTCAATAATATCTAAATTACGATCAAACAATTCATCTAGTTCTACTGTTTTATACAATTTCACTTTTTTATTATTAATTAAAAATTGTACCTTATTAACATTTGTCAGTTCAACAAGAGAATTCACCACGGAATAAATCGTTACTTGCTCGGATACCCCATTTAGATTCTCAAGAAATTTTTCATTAAAATCAACATAACAAATTCCATCTTTTGTAGTAACTGAGTTTAATTTCGTTTCTGGATTTAACGTAGGTATCATTCCATATTCTTTCTCCACTGGTCCAACGATTAATTGATTAACAATCAATTGTTCGACGGATATTATGCCATCATAGTCAACTTCTCTTCTAGATTCTATCAATGCATCGCCTTTTTTATTGGAGAAGTATAAGGTAACATAAGCGTTTTGAGTAAACCCAGTCGTTTCAACAAAATCAGAGGCTTTCATCATTGTCACGGCCTTATCACCCAAACTTAGCGGATATCCCATTATATTAAATTCAACGTACTCTATGCCTTTGATTTGCGCAAATGTTTTTACAATCGCGGCTCTCGCTAATATTTCACGTGTTCCCGTCAATGAAGTCGTATAGGTTGCTGAAAAATCAAGAATTAACTGACCTGCTTCACGAAAGCTATAACCTAAAATAGCTACATCTGCGGGAAGCACTCGTTCTAAATTCGCATCCGCTGGCTCTGACTTAATTGCGGATATGAATTCATTCACCATATCATTTTTACTCTCTTTGTTCTCAGGTTCGAAACTTTCACTTACTAACTTTGTTGCATCTTTATTGACGTAATATATTTTATATTCACTTACTTCTTCGTTAACCTTTTTGGAGCAGGCAGTTAACACTACTAAAAGAAAACAAAATAAAATTCCATATTTTTTCTCCATAATTCTACCATCTCCTACGCTATATAACTTAAAGGAACTCGAATAGTGAAAGTCGTTCCCTCATTTTCTTTGCTATAAACTTTTACTGCACCATTATGCATCAAAATAACATTCTTTGTAATGGATAATCCCAATCCAGTTCCTCCCGTTTGTCTTGTTCTCGCCTTATCAACGCGATAGAAACGATCAAAAATATTATTGATTGCGCTTTCTGGTATACCGATTCCCGAGTCCGAAACCTTAATATAGAAATATTTATGATCGGCATTTAAGGATACACGTACCCATCCATCATCTACATTGTATTTAATCGCATTTTCAATTAGATTCGATACTGCAAGGGATAATTTCACTTCGTCTACCTCTGCAAGTACAGGACGAAAACTTTCAAATACTAACTCGATATTACGTTTCATTGCAATTGGTTTCAATCGTTTTAAAATGATTTCTAATAACTCATTGATACTAACTTCTGCAATGTGCATCTCGCCAGTTTTCTTATCAAGCTTAACCAAGGATAATAAATCGTTGATAATTTTATTTTCACGTTCAATCTCATCATTAATATCTTGCATAAATTCACGATATATTTCAACTGGAGTATCTTCTTGCATTAATAAAGAATCCGCCAGTACCTTAATTGAAGTAATCGGTGTTTTTAATTCATGTGATACATTGGATACAAATTCTTGTCGTGATTCCTCTAATGTCTTAATTCTTGTAAGCATCGCATTAAACGAATCTGATATCTGCTCAATCTCATAGAATCCTTTAATGGACACTTCATCATCCATATAACCTTCGGTCACATGATTAATGGAAGCAATAATCGCTTTTAACGGCTTTGCTAAACTCTTTGAATATATAAAAGCTGCAATCACTAAAACAATAAAAATAAACGTCAACACAATTGTTACCTTTTGATCCAGCGTTGATAAAATCTTAAACTCTCTCTCTAAGGAAATATTAAATATAATGACACCGACAATTGTTTCGCTATCCCCTTGCACAATTGGGATTGTCATCTCTGCTAATCTACTATTTTTATTACGCGTAATACTATTATTACCACGTAAACACTCAATTACTTTATCCGAAATCAAAGTTTTCCCAACTTCACGCTCAAAGGTATCTGATAGAACTTTTAAGTTGGAATCAACAATAATAACTCTTCCATTATAAATGCTTGCGATTAATTTTGTTTCTGTGTTAATATTCGTCCCACCAGTATTGGTCAAATATCCACTATAAATAATCTGATTCGCAAGCCTAGATGCATAAGTTTGTGCATCTGAAATTTTGAGCGATATGGTCTCCTGAATATAAGCACTTTGTATAATCCGTCCAGCACATATAGCTGGAAGAATCCCAAGACA
>CAJJLI010000428.1 GCA_905192625.1 uncultured Clostridium sp.
CATGGATCGATATTAACGGAACAAAGTTTTATGACAATGAAGATATAAACATACAACTAAATATGCATTATATTGGAGATAGTGAAGAACTTGATGCTTATATCCCGACATTCCCATTTTCGTTATTAATTTCTGGTGACAATGGTTTTCAATCAATCATAGAATCTCACAATATGTTTGGAACTCAAAAACATACATTTAAAAGAAATGATATCATAACAATGGATTGTTCAAACTATGCCAATTATCATTACATTCAAGCGATGAAAATTTTTAAGGGCTATGAACAGCCTGAATCGTATATTGAAGCGGGAGGGAAGTCAGATAAGCTAAGATTGCCTCCAGGAAATTATACATTAACATTAACAACGTGGTACGAGGATGACTTATTAGGGAAATCAAGGCATGAGTTGTATACATCTAAAAAAATCAGGGTAAAAGCTAAAAATAATAGAAAAAGTATACGTGAAGTAAAGTCTACAAAAAAATATAAATTAGAGGCGAACTTGGATAAAAATATATACGAGGTTGATGAATATGTAACTATTTGGTCGAGCATGACGTATTCTGGTAAAGAGGATAGTATGATATTTCCTTATATGAGTACATATCCAATGTGGACTAATATCTATAACGAAAACAATAAAAAACTTGATCTAGAGTATGTTAACTATTTTAATTTAGATGAGGGTAAGGAGATTACAAAGGATCAGCCATTATACTATAAACCTTATACTATGTTACAACTTCCTAAAGGTAAATATACAGTAGAGTTTCTATTCTATTATCCAAATGAAGATGGCGAAATTTTAGAGGATACCATTGAAATGAATTTTGAAGTTGTAGAGTGAAGAGAGGTCAGGCACTGTTAACACGACGTATGAGGTGAGAATTATGTTAAAAACATTCAAGTACTATTTAAATAAAGCAATCGATCTAGTATTAGCAATTAGTTTAACGACTCTTCTTATAAACTCAATAAATACCATCATTGAATTACTTGAAGATATTTTTAATTTTTGAGTTGCTTATTAATCATGGTCAAATGTATACCATCAGAATGAAGACTAACAGAAGTCAGCACAAAAAAGGG
Organism: uncultured Clostridium sp.; assembly: GCA_905192625.1. Lineage (GTDB taxonomy): Bacteria > Bacillota > Clostridia > Lachnospirales > Lachnospiraceae > Lachnoclostridium. The sequence continues at coordinate 1,094 of CAJJLI010000428.1, forward strand.
GTCAGGCACTGTTAACACGGTTAGCAAATTTTGAACATAGATAGGGTTTTATAAAGAATAAAAATTTGTGCTTTCGATAAAACTAGTTTCAAATATGATTTTATTGGAAGGTGTGTGAAATGATGCCATTTCAGCTTAAGAAAAATTTATCAGAAAATATGGAGTATTTTGATCAGGAATTACGTGTTGATGTAAGCTTTGATGTTATTAAGAAAAATTTTATCACAGGAGGAAAAAAAGCTTGTCTTTATTTTGTGGACGGTTTTGCAAAAGATGATGCACTGCAAAAATTGCTAGAAAAATTAGAAGCATTAAAAGCTGAAGAATTTCAAAAGAATGCTCATGACTATATGAAACACAACATTGCATATATTGAGGCTGACAAAGTAACGGATGCACAAGATATTGTAAAGAATATACTATCTGGCGTAGCAATCCTTCTTATTGACTCTTATGAAGAAGCAATTGCAATCGATGCTCGTTCGTATCCAGTACGCGGTGTAGAGGAACCAGATACGGATAAAGTTATTCGTGGCTCAAGAGATGGATTTGTAGAAACGATTGTATTTAATACTGCATTAATACGTAGAAGAATTCGAACTCCAAAGTTAATTAATAAAATGTTATCTGTTGGAGCATCTTCACAAACTGATATTGTATGTTGTTATATCGAAGGTCGATGTAATCAGAAGTTATTGGAAACAGTATTAACAAAAATACAGAACATAACGGTAGATTCTCTTAGTATGAACCAAGAAAGTTTAGCGGAATGTATGTTTGAAAGAGGATGGATAAATCCCTTTCCTAAGTTTAAATACACAGAAAGACCAGATACAGCAGCAGCTTGTCTTTTAGAAGGTAATATTATTATATTAATCGATAATTCACCTGCAGCAATGATTGTTCCTGCTTCATTGTTTGATATTATAGAGGAAGCAAATGATTATTATTTTCCGCCAATCACAGGAACTTATTTAAGACTTTCACGTTATTTAATGAATGTTGTAGCTATATTATTAACTCCAACCTTTTTACTTTTAATGAATAATCCAGAATTACTTCCAAAAATGTTCGAGTTTATTAAAGTAAAAGAAGAGATGAACATACCGATCATTTTTCAATTTTTGATATTGGAGCTTGCAGTGGATGGATTAAAGTTAGCATCAATTAATACACCGAGTATGTTAAGTACACCTCTTTCTGTGATATCGGCTCTGGTGATTGGAGATTTCGCAGTCAGTTCCGGGTGGTTTAATTCAGAAACGATGTTATATATGGCATTTGTTGTTCTTGCTACTTATACACAAACTAGTTTTGAATTTGGATATGCATTAAAGTTTATGCGTATTATTTTGTTGATTTTGACCTCAGTTTTTGGAATATGGGGCTATATCGTGGGTATAATCGTTACGTTTTTATGCATAGCATTAACAAAAACGATTTCTGGAAGAAATTATATTTATCCGCTCATACCGTTTGATGGAAAAAAATTATGGCGTAAATTCTTTCGTCCATCATTACCTAACTCTAGATATCAAAATGGAAAGTAATAGGTGAATTTAGGAGTGCGCCCATATTGGGCGCATTCAGTGTATGTAAATTATTTGTAATTCTGTATGGGTGTGCTATATAATTAAATAGACAATTACTTGCTGTATACACAATTTTATATTAGGTGGAGGTATGTAATGAAAAAACTTAAGATTGGCGAAGAAGAAACTTAATTAAAACAAGATTTTAGGGAACCCTTTTATGAGTTCCCTAAAACTTTTGCGGTATCATCAGCATAAGTTGTAACTTTTGCTAGTGTCAAGTTAGAATCATCTTGTTATTTTCCTGTATAAATAAGTACACATTTCCAACCTTGCCCTCTAAGTGTTGATAATTAATCATCCAAGATGTATCAGTTCGATTTTGTGTTGTTGCAAGATAAGAAATGGTTATATTCTATTTAATGAAAGTATTTAAAATTAATAATTCTTACACAGAAAAATCCCAGCATCCTTCGTAATATAAAATCCCTGTGCTGTC
>CAJJLI010000429.1 GCA_905192625.1 uncultured Clostridium sp.
ATCTACTATGTAACCCCTTGTAAAATGCAACAAAAAAACCGCACTATTTAACAATATGTAAAGGCAATAGGATATGGATAATTTCAATCTCCTATTTACTTTTACAAACGTTAAATAATGCAGTTCAAATCAAAAATAATAAATTTCATGAACAAATAAAAGTCGTATAACACCAAAAGAAACTCTTTTGCATTGGTCTTTTATACGCAAAACTACGTCTCATCTTTTTCCTCATATGGAATACTCCAAAACACGATACGTTCCCTTTTCCACGTATAAGTTACCAGCAATTCCTCATCATTGCAAATAATAGCTGGATAAGCGTAACCACCTGGTGCATCTTCTAATGTTATTAATTCTTTCCATGTCTCCCCATTGTCTTTGGAATAAGATAATATTAATGGAGTACGCGCTCCTTTATAATAATTAGGTAGATTTTCCGTTGGATTATAGGCTAGAACTAGCGTGCCTGACGGTAATTTCACCACATCAATGCCGCTATTATTATTGGGTAACTCTGTTGCATATGTCAGGTTCCAACTATAACCTCCATCACTAGAATCGCTTCTAAAGACTTTGGAGCTGGTACTTCTTAATAGCATATGAACTTCTCCCTGACTGTCTTGCCATAGTGTTGGCTGGATGATTCCTTTTCCAAAGCAACGATGTTTTTCATAAGGCATATCAATTGCTTGTTTATCGTAACTTGCTCTACGAAGTGGTACCATGGTGCTCAACTCCCATGTTTCTCCATCGTCATGGGAAATATCAACAAAGGAATCCCATATTTCACCCTCTAAAGAAGCAGGCGCTAATATTGTACCATTCGCTAGTCGAATTGGTTTATTTTTTACAGGACCACGTCCTCCAATCGTGTCTCCTGGGACTAATTCTCTTGGTATACTCCATGTTTCTCCTTCATCCCTAGATTCTATTAGCCAAGTCGTCCAATGTTGAATCTGTGCTCCTACTTTATAATATAATACAATGGTATCATCTTCTTTTTGGAACAATACAGGATTCCACATGGCTATAGCCCTTGTATCTACTACTTTCTTGGGCTTTGACCAAATTTCATTTTTACGTTTTGCTACCCAGATTGCCACATCTGCGCCTTTTTCCCAACTACCTCCAAACCACGCACTAATCACAGTTTTATTTTTCAACTGAACTAACGTAGAGGCATGTACGCTGTCAAACTCACGATCCTCCTCTATGATGAATTCTTTCTTAGACGATAACACTCTCATTTTTTTCCTCATTTCTGCGCTGCTTATTACGCAAAATAAGTTTGTGGTCGTAGCGCAGACACAAACTTGTTGAGTAAAGATTTAATAATCTTTCACTCTTATATTCCTACGTTTCAAAGAAGTAACTCTACATTTTATAAAAGCCTCAATTATTCATACGAATTGAGGCTTTTATATCTTCTTTAATTAATCGATAATTTCTCCAATTGGAGATGGTACTTCTATCCTCAGGTCTTTTTTCTCAATCATAATACCATTTTTAAAAGTCATCTCTGTTTTCACTGTTCCTTTTCTTTCATACGTTTGAGCAACGCCCTCTGCCATCCGATTAATAAATTTACATCGTGATTTTACTAATTCCCCATCCTCAAAATAAGTTGTGTAAAGTTCCACACCATCAGAAGGATACTCCCATTTCCAAACTCGAACACCATTTCCATCATACATTACATATGAGCCTACTCTTTTTCCTAAATGATAACACGCTTCTGTCATGAGGGTTCCATCGGCATAATAAGAGCATTCTGGACCTTCTAACAAGAATCTTCCATCATCTGCAATTGCTCCGCTCCACTCACATCGCAACTGACCGTTACTATAATACTCTTTTTTATGTTGAAGTTCTCCTACCACTTTTGTAGCTTTTGAAGACATCAAATCCATTCCTTGTGGCATCTCTTCATCATGATTTAATAACCATTCTTCATTAAACTCAAGATGTAACAGTGGCTGTGTATTCGAGGTAACAATATGAATCAGTCCATTCTGAGATTGTCTACACACGCAGTATCCTAATATATCCGCCCCTGCAAATTCGTGTTGACTTTTCTTCGGTGGTTGAGTTCCCCATAATTTTTTAATCGTCCAAGTTGCACCCTCATCTTCTGACCATGCACCATAACAGCCATATCTAGTTTCGCCAACCGATCGATTTCCTTTTTTATTTTGAAAATCTCCGCACATAAATAATTTTCCTGATTGAAGACGTATTATGCAAGGTCGTTGCCCTGAAGCAAGAACTGCAAATGGGCTCTTTTCAACGATCCAACTATCCCCACAATCGTGAGAAATTGCTTTTGGCATAAAACCTTCAATTTGGGAATTCTTGCCCCCCATTGCAAGAATTCCTCCATCTTTTAATTCTACTGCAGTGGAATGTCTTCCTGCAGTTCTTCCTTGTGGATTCTCCCAAGTTTTTAAATTATCTTTCGATCTCCATAGTACCGAGCAAGATCCATCGGAAGAATCACTTGTTACATAAAAAGTCCCATCTTTTGCGCGAATGCAAGTATTTACTGGTTGTCTCACCACACGTACTGCTTCATTTTTAAAGAATGGAAACTTAATTTCACTCCAAGTTGCCCCATTATCTTTTGAGTATGTATATTGAAATGGGAAGGAATTTGATAACTGCTGCCAACCCCAAAAATGGTACAGTGTTCCATCCGTATCTCTAAATAAGCTAGGAGCATGATCATTGATACCAACTGGATTTAAGAACATATCTGGCATCTCCCATTGTTCAGAACCAAATCGTAGTCTTGCACCCACTAATCCCGATTCTGCATCATATTCATGATAAGTAGAATAAGCTGTAAAAATCAAATCTCCATTAGGCGCTACTTCAAATGCTGGTGAATGATGATGATGTCTAAATCCAGCATTTAAACCAACCCCTCTTATACTCTCACTTGGTGCATTGTCAGGTGGTGTAGGAAATAGAAAACGTTTTCTAAAATAGGCCTTGCTTGCATCTGGTGCAACATGATTAAACTCATCACTCTCTTGATGAACATTCATACACACTAAACTAGATGGATGGATTCCAGATGTTTTAGGTAATGAGCCATATACAATACG
>CAJJLI010000430.1 GCA_905192625.1 uncultured Clostridium sp.
CCTCCTGCCGTAATACCGAACGCATCGGTTGAAATGGCGCAAAGTGCGCAGCCATAACACACCACCAATTGCACCACCAGAAACTACTTCCGTTGCTGAACCACCCGTTACAACTGCTGGTATTCCACTTATTTCTCCTGAAATTGCACTACCTGTTGCAACATTACCAGCTACATCCACAGTACCAACAAATACAGTTTCATACTCTGTACTATAATAAAAATCTACTTTATCAATGGCATGACCATATTCAGATTTTACATCCACAGAAACTGTTACTGTATCGCCTTCATTTACATATTCGTTATTTGCTGGAGATACGATCGTTGCAGTTGGATTTTCTGCTTTATGTTCCATATCAACCAATGAATTTAAATATACTTCAAGATTTGTATAGCCTTCTACGCTAAGAGCCGTGCCATTTCTATCACTTGCATCATTAGGGTTTAATCCATTTAAAACTTCCCACTCATCTGCCATACCATCACAGTCTTTGTCAAAATCGGCATCTCTACGGTCAGTTATCACACCGCCTGGAGATATATAGCCACCAACTTGATGTTCTGTATTTATATAACGGCCTAAACCATTTTCAACTTCCGCTGCAATTCTTGCATCTAAAGCATCTCTACGTGGATAAGTTGCACCTGCTTTTTCTATTACTTCATTTAATACAGATTTTGCATCTCTTAATTCATAAGAGTCGAATCCAACGTTCGTCTTACCATTATTAACTCCTGTACTATTGGCAGATACATATGGAACTTTACTAAACTCTGTTTTATCCGCTCCTTCTAATACACCACTAAACTGCACATACTCTGAATTATGATCTAACCAATCCGTTAAAATACCATTTTCCTTGTCTGTGTAATCAGTTATATAGTTCCCATTTATATAAAATCCACCAACTTTAGTGGCTTCGCCTGGATTGATTACCCACTTTGTTACATTATCTCTCGTTCCAGGACCAGCAAGTTCATAGTTATTTCTAAAGTTTGCAAAATTATAACCACCACCGTATGCCGTGTTATAACCCCAGTTATAAATAACGTTATTTGACAACTCTGTTACAGCTACGTGATCTGCGTCCGCATATCCTGCATATCCTCCACCCAAACGTGGATTTCTTGAGGTATGGTTTGCATATAAGTTATGATGGAACGTAACATTATCTCCACCAGCAATTCCACCGTAACCATGTCTACCTTTTGAGTGACCTGAAAGTGTTAAACTTTCATATACCATATTCCACTGTACAGAACCGTTTTCTCCACGGTATAAGGATAACGTTTCATCTGTATTCCAGCTAAAGGAACAATGATCAATTATGAAAGTGTCGTTATCACGTCCCCATAAGGCGTCCATTGAGTCACCACCTGTATGTACATTGATTGCACCTGGACGGAAACGCACGTATCGAATGATGATATTTTTTGAATTACTAATATTCGTATCCCAACCAGAGATTGTAATACCATCGCCAGGTGCCGTTTGACCTGCAATCGTAATATTCTCAAGTCCGGCAAAACGAAGACTTTCTTTTAACTCAATGTTACCCGCTACATTAAATACAATTGTTCTGTTGCTTTCTAAACCTTTTCGTAATGATCCTTCGATTGGAGTATCATTTTTCCCATAATCCTCAAGGTTCGTAACAACATACACATCGTATCCACGCCCTCCACTTGCGTACATACCACCACCTTCAGCACCTGGAAATGCTGGAAGCTGTGCTACCATTGTATTTGCAGTTCCTTCCGCTAAAACATTACGCGGTGGAATAGCAGATACCGTCATAAGAAAAGTTAACCCTAAAGCAACTGCTCTTTTCATGCTTCTTCTCATAACAAAATCCTCCTTCATATATAAAACTCTCATCACTCCTGCATAATTAGTATATTAACTAAACTAACTATTTCCAAGATACAATTTTCAAACCTAGAATACTGTATCTTTTTTATGGAGATTTTTAAACCTTTCATAAAAGATACGATATTTATACTACCTATAAAATTGTATCCTTTTTCTATTCTTGCTTATCTACCATGCCACATCTTATGGCTTCTACCTTAAGAATGAATCTTAACATCTTAATGTTGAAGAATATTAGAACGAGCACTCGACTCCTGTATCATAAAAAAGGTCGAACCAATATACAATTATATCTGTACATAATTCGACCTTAATTACTTCTCTTTCATTATTTCCTGTTCATTTCTTCTAACACTCGCTCAATACGTAAATCCTTGGATTTTATTTTATACAAGCTCATTCCTTCCTCAACCGTCATTGTCCCCATAACAACATTCGCTAAGATTTCATCTCTTAACAAATTCAAGTTATCGTGGACTTTATTTAATGTTCCAGATACCGGGAATGCTGTATTATAGACCCCATATTCTGCTAATATATTTAATGAATCAATAACAGACTGATCCAATTCCATTTTCTTATCCAATACTTCCAAAGGCGAAATCGCCATCCATGGTGTTATCCATGCTTTTCGAAATGTTTCTTCAGGATTTGATAAGGTTGGCAGTTGTTTTAGGTATTCACCATCTTGTTCCCAGTGTACTCCCTCAACACCACTTTCAAATAATACTTGACCTTCTCCCCCATCATGCATATATTCTAAGAAATATGTATATATCCCTTCGATTTTTTCTTTGCTAAGCTTTGAAGAGATACAATAAACGCTTGGAACCGAATATCGATACCTTGCCTCTTCAATAGGTTTTATTGCAACTACTTTAGCATCTGGTACATTTAACTGCACACGCTCTTTTAACGTCTGCCCCCAATTGCCTGCCCAATAAGTAAAAACGCCTACAATACCCTTGTACCATTTTTCTCTACAATAGGTTGTTGTATTTGTTACCACTTGTACATCAATTAACTTTTCAGCATAAGCGTCTTTCATACGTTGCATCGCTTCTGCCATATTATCCAAAGCAAATCCGTCCACCCAAACACCATCAACTTTTGTAAAATCCGGTGACGCTTCCTGATAGAATTCAGGTAAGTACTTATTGCTTCGCAAACCAGGGGCGGTCAATGGCACCTCACATTCTTCAATATTATCTCGAAA
>CAJJLI010000431.1 GCA_905192625.1 uncultured Clostridium sp.
TTGTTTCTCTTATCATTGGTGGATTAGTGGTTTGGGGCATGGCATATCATTCTCAAGGTCGTAATACCGTTAATAATCACACCTACTTAGATGAAAGACATTCCGGCGTTGTAGCACGTAGGGACGTTTACCTTAGAACATCCGTAACCAAGGTCAAAAAGCCTACTGAAAATAACAGCAGTGGCGGCGGTCGAAGCAGTGGCGGAGGCGGCATTAGTAGTGGCGGCCGTTCGCACAGTGGCGGAAGCAGAAAATGTTAACTAAATAAATACTTTTTATAAACAGGAGGCTAAAACACTATGGGACTATTTTCGAATCAATTTGCAAATGTTGTTGAATGGCAAGAATTCAGAGACGACATGATATTTTACAAATGGACGAATAAGGAAATCAAACGTGGAAGTAGATTAATCATTCGACCAGGACAGGACGCTATCTTTTTATACAACGGAAAAATCGAAGGTATTTTTAAAGACGAAGGTGATTACGATATCGAATCACAAATCATACCATTTCTATCCACTCTAAAAGGTTTCAAATTTGGATTTAATAGTGGTATGAGAGCTGAGGTTCTCTTCATTAACACAAAAGAATTTCTTATCAAATGGGGTACAGCAAACGCAATTAATTTACCATCTCAAGGGCTACCTGGCGGATTACCTATTCGCGCTCATGGAACACTTAATTTTAAAGTGAATGACTATATAAAGTTGATCGATAAAATTGCAGGTATTAAAACTAACTACTTTGTTGAAGACGTGCGACTCCGCATTACGTCTGTACTAGATCAATTGTTAATGAAATGGATTGTAAAAGAAGGCAAGGACATGTTTAACCTTCAGGCAAATTCTTATGACATTGCAAAAGGTATTAAAACAGATTTAGACATGGAGTTGTTCGATTCAGGTATGGCAATCACCAATTTTACAATTATGAGTGTTACCTACCCTCAAGAAATTCAAGATATGATTAATAAAAATGCTAGTCATAGCATGGTTGGAGACCTTTCAAGATATCAACAAATGAGTATGACAGAAGGAATATCATCCGGGAAAGTTAAGGGTGGTGGAACGGCATCTGACATGGCTGGAATGATGATGGGCATGAACATGGCAAATCAAATGCTGCAAAACATGAATCCAAACAATTCGAGTCCAGCAAACAATATAAATAATCAACCAAGTCATCCAAATGCTACTTCCGATTCTGCGAAACCGAATTTCTGTCCGAATTGTGGTCAGAAAACGGGCAGCTCTAATTTCTGTCCGAACTGTGGACAAAAATTAGTATAATAACAGGGCTTTTGCTAATAGTTATCTCCTATTATGCAAAAGCCCTGTTTTCTTTATTCACTATATCCCTTACTCCGCTTTCATCGCTTGTTTCCCAAACACCTTTTCTCCATATACCACCAAGTTTCTGCCCCTTTTTTTTGCTTGATACAAAGATTTATCCGCTTCGCTGTATAAATCATTAATGCAATTAAGATCTCTTGGAATTAATGATGCCACACCAACACTTACTGTTACGCAGGAACCCGTAGATATATTCTTTATCTGTAATTCCTCAATATTATTGCGAATTTTATCTGCAAGGGATAATACGTCAATTTCTTTTGTACCATATGTAAATACCACAAATTCCTCTCCACCAAATCGAGCTGCGATATCATTTTGTCTCTTTGCAGTTTTACGTATCATATTAGCAACCCAGTGGATGCACCTATCCCCAGCTGGATGACCGTACGCATCATTATACTTCTTAAAATTATCGATATCTATAATGAGTAAACTAATCCGGCTTCTATTTTGTATACAGTTTGGTAGAATCAGTTCTAACTTTTTCTCAAAACCTCTTCGATTCAATAACCGCGTTAGAGGATCTTCTTCTGCACTCTTTTTAATACTCTGCATCTTCCCCTTCATGCGTTCCATCAAGACGAATTGACCAAACATATACCTTGAATAGCCAAAAAGAATACATGCAAATAAAAATAAACTTAAAACTTGCCTTATTTCAATCCATGTTGTCATTTTAACAACATAAATTGATACAATCTGTATTACGAAATACACCATTGCCTCGGCATTTGCAAAAAGCGGAACCATACTTAATGTCAATAACATAATACAAAATGAAACAATTGATTTATAATTGTTGATATTTAAAATTGATATTCCTAAAGAAAAACAAAGAAACAGTACCCAATACCCATGAATAATGTAAGAACTAAAATAATAGTTACTAGTAGAAAGACGTTGAACTAAAAATAAGACAAAACTTATGTTAATAATTCCATAGCCAATAACTAAGCCATAGTATAATGACTCCCCTGCACCTTCATATGGGGTATAAATTGAAACTATAAGACTTAAGAGCAGCATCATTGATAGTATTAAAGATGCCAAAAAAACTCGTTTCACATTAATTTGAACGAGCTTATTCTTTATTAAGATCCCATTACTACTCCTCTTTGTATACAAAGAAATCCCTACTCTCCTATAAGTGATTCTTATTTTCTTGCTAGTTGACATCTTATGTACATATATCGAAAAAATTTCTCTTGATTCATAACTTAGTATTACATCTTACTAGGGTAGCTATTTGCTTATACATTCTTCTACTTAATAAGATGAAATTCGATTAAAATTTACAATATTGAATATATTATAACATAGATATTGTAAATTTCAACCAAATTTCACCCTTTTAATTACATTTCCATGATTCTATTATAACTTTGAGCACGTAAAGGCTTAATAATTAGCAAAGCTAATATTATCTTTATAACATCTCCTAGAATATAAGGAATGACCCCCGCCATTAAGGCTTCCTTAACATTTAAGTGTAGTTGCATTCCTAACCATAGCGTTCCTATTGTATAACACCCAATTGTCCCTAGTACCATTCCAAAGGCCATGCGAAGGGTAGATGCATTCTTTTTATTCATACATATACCTGCAAAAAATGCTATCAATAAATATCCAAATATGTATCCTCCAGTTGGTCCTATAACAACACCTGCGCCAGCAGACCATCCTGCAAAGACTGGTAGGCCAACAAAACCAAGTAAGATATAAA
>CAJJLI010000432.1 GCA_905192625.1 uncultured Clostridium sp.
ACAACTCTCCGTGGGCGATCGTCATCATCTTCACCGTGATCCAAAGCGCGTTCGCTGAACAGGTCGATAATATCCAGTAATTCGGCTATATACTTCCGCAGGTTCACCACATTCTGGACAACGATATTTCTCCCCTTTGATATATCCATGATTCTTGCATATAGAATATGTTGGTGACATCGTGTAATATGGTAACCGATGATTACTTGCGATCGTTCTCACCAAGCTAGCTGCTGCCTTCCAATCCGGTAATTTTTCTCCTAAAAATGCATGAAATACGGTTCCTGATGTATACAGTGTTTGCAATTCATCTTGTATTTCAAGAGCAGAAAATACGTCATCCGTATAATCAACTGGTAAATGAGAAGAATTTGTATAGTAAGGAGTATCCCCTTCTTTTCCAGCTGTTTTTATATCCGGCCAACGTTTTCTATCGTGCTTTGCTAAACGGTATGTAGTTGACTCTGCTGGTGTAGCTTCTAAATTATATAAATCACCATATTCTTCTTGATAGTCACTTAATCGTTCTCTCATATGATTTAACACTTTTTTCGTAAACTCTTGTGTTTCTTTCTCCGTTAAATCCTTACCTAACCATGCGGCATTTAGACCAACTTCATTCATACCTATTAGACCAATGGTTGAGAAATGATTATCAAATGTACCTAAATAACGTTTCGTATAAGGATAAAGTCCCTCATTCAGTAATTTTGAAATTACTTTACGTTTTACTTTTAATGATCTTGCAGAAATATCCATCATACGATTCAGCCTTTTAAAGAATTCTGCTTCATTTGCAGACTGATACGCGATTCTAGGCATATTAATCGTGACAACACCTACCGAACCAGTGCTCTCACCACTACCAAAGAAGCCTCCTGTCTTCTTACGAAGTTCACGTAAGTCAAGACGCAATCTACAGCACATCGAACGAACATCGCTTGGTTCCATATCACTGTTAATATAGTTTGAGAAATATGGCGTTCCATATTTAGCAGTCATTTCAAATAACAATCGATTGTTTTCTGTATCCGACCAATCGAAATCTTTTGTTATGGAATAGGTTGGTATCGGATATTGGAATCCTCTACCATTTGCGTCCCCTTCGATCATAATTTCGATAAACGCTTTGTTCACTAAATCCATTTCTTTTTTACAATCTTTATATTTAAAGTCCATCTCCTTGCCGCCTACCACGCATGGTAATTCAGCTAAGTCTTCCGGCACTGTCCAGTCAAGTGTTATGTTACTAAATGGAGCTTGTGTTCCCCATCTGCTTGGTGTATTAACCCCATAAATAAAACATTGAATGCATTGTTTTACTTCATGGTAACTTAAATTATCCACCTTTACAAATGGAGCAAGATAAGTATCAAAGGATGAGAACGCTTGCGCACCTGCCCATTCATTTTGCATAATGCCTAAGAAATTAACCATTTGATTACATAAAGTTGAAAGATGCTTTGCTGGTGCAGAAGTTATCTTCCCTGGAATTCCACCCAGACCTTCTTTTATTAGCTGTTTTAATGACCACCCTGCACAGTATCCTGTTAACATAGACAAGTCATGAATATGTATATCTGCATTTCTATGAGCGCTTGCAATTTCATCGTCATAGATTTCAGATAGCCAGTAATTTGCAGTGATAGCACCAGAATTGTGCAAAATGAGACCACCTACAGAATAAGTTACTGTGGAGTTTTCCTTTACACGCCAATCCTCTTCTTTTACGTAACTATTAACAATTTCCTTATAATCAAGAATGGTAGAATTCATATTACGGATTTTCTCTCGATTTTTACGATATAGAATATATGCTTTTGCAACGTCAGTATAGCCTGTCCCTTCCAAAACGTGTTCAACGCTATCTTGAATATCCTCCACCGTAACTGTGTTATCGTTTATTTTTCCTTGAAAATCAGATGTTACACGCAGCGATAAAAGATTAATAATATCTTCGTCATATAACTTAGATGTCGCATTGAATGCTTTTGAAATTGCATTGCCTATCTTTTTAATATCAAACGAAGCAACCTCACCATCTCTTTTTACTACTTTAATCATGCGTACTTCTCCCTTCCTACTTCAAATATTATTCATTTATTTAATTAATTTCTTAACGTACCTCACTTTCTTTTTCTCTTAATCTGTATACCAATATGTAAAATGCTTACAAGTCGCCATTGCTTTATTTTAACAGATGCTATTGTATTCGTCAATATAACACTACAATATATATTCTAAATCTTTAGTCCTACCACTATATATTGTACCTAATTAAAGAACCCTAGAAATTTTATCTAACAATTCTGACATTTTTAAATGTGCTTTTTTACTATCTTTTACGCCCTAAAAAAATATTACTATAACTTTAACTCTAAGTTGAATTAATTATCTGAATAAAATGATTAATTTATATTTTTATGTATTTAGTACTTTGTTGTCTCACTATTTTTATTGATACTAGTTTTCAAATTAACTTCTATGCTCATAACATTTTGGATCTCCTATTTTATTGTTAAAATTATCCTACCCCACTTGTAAAAGCAGAGAACTTCCCTGATTAGTTAATCCATACATCGTCACACAATTTAGGGGCTGTCATACAACAGCCCCTTTTTACCTTAAACTTTGGTTATCATTTTTAGATTATCATGCGTACTTTTTACTTTTTTACAACTTTAACCTTGATAGATTTAACAACAGTTCCACACTTAATAAGAACATAGTCTGTTCCTTCTGTTTTACCATAGACCATTACTCTCTCTTTTCCAAGGTTCATCGCTACCATTGCTCGCTTTACTTTTGAAGTAGACCATCTAATATCTTCTTTTCTTAAACCATAAACTTTTACTTCAAATGGAACTTTTTCACCAATCTTGATAATACTACTTTGTTGAATGAATTCGATATACGCTTTCATCACATTTACCTTTATAACGAAATCTTTCGAAGTTCCATTTTTTTGCGTAATGGTTGCAGTTATTTGGGCTGTTCCCTCTCCAACTGCAAAAATTCGTCCAACGTGATTGATAACTGCTACAGATTCATTGTCTGAAGAATACTTAATTGTAAC
>CAJJLI010000433.1 GCA_905192625.1 uncultured Clostridium sp.
ACATATATTTACACCTACCGGTAATCCTGCAATATGGGTAGGATATGTTTCAATATTTACACCTAAGGCTGTCGTTCTCCCGCCGAATCCACCAGGACCAATTCCTAACTTATTTATATCATCTAAAAGTTCTTTTTCTAACTGTTTTATATGTGGGATTTGCGATGAAACACTTAAGTCTCTAGTCAATGCTTTTTTAGCAAGTAAAGCACATTTTTCAAAACTCCCTCCAATTCCAACACCAACAACAATAGGTGGGCAAGCATTTGGTCCTGCCAATTGAACGGTTTCTATAACTGCTTTTTTAATTCCTAAAATTCCATCCGATGGTTTAAGCATAATAACCCTACTCATATTTTCACTACCAAAACCCTTAGGTGCTACCGTTATTTCAATGTCCGTACCTTTTACAATTTCGCAATGAATAATACCAGGTGTATTATCATTTGTATTATTACGTATTATTGGATCAGCAACAACTGATTTTCTTAAATACCCTTTTTCATAACCCCTACGGATTCCTTCATTGATTGCATCTTCTAAAAGTAGTCCCTCTATATGTACATCCTGGCCTATTTTTACAAATACAATTGTCATTCCAGTATCCTGGCATATCGGAATTTTATCTTCTTTAGCAATCTCTAAGTTTTTTTCTAACTGCTGTAATATTTGTTTGCCAATAGAAGATTCTTCGTGCTCTTTTGCATATAATATTCGCTCTTCTACATCTTTTGTCAATACTAGGTTTGCTTCTATACACATTGCTTGAATATTTTCAATGATTTCATCCGTATGAATTACTCGCATTCTTTATTCTCCAGTCTTTCAAAATTATATATTTAAAGTTTATTATCCACACTCTCAATGACTGATACTTATATTCATAACTAGGTATAATAAATTAACATCATTTGAACAAAGCATATGCAAATCACATTTTCTATGACTAAGCCATTTGTGTAACATATAGTTATCTTTGCCGGGTGCGAATATTGACATGTATTGCATTTTAAAAATTATCGGGTACTAAACATTATGCTATACATTAACAATGCTTTACTTAAAATTAAAATAGCAATACCAGATATAAATTTTTTCCAAAATATATATCTGGTATTATATTATATTATATTACTCATTAGAATTTTCTTTATCATCCATTGCACGATCAATTAATTCCGATAAGTCATTTGAACTTGCAATGATATCTTCTTCATCTTCATCCTCTACGGAAGTTTCTTCAATTATTTCAGGAATATCTTCTTCTTCTAATTCCTTTTCTAATTTTTTGATTACAGCCTCCTCTGACGAATCAGAAATGCTATCTTTTACCTTAGCAAAGCTAGCTACTCGAATATCATTGTCAGTATCCATATCTATTAATTTTACACCTGAGGTAATTCTGCCAAGTTTACTTATGCCATTAACCGCCAAACGTATTATTATTCCTTCATTGGTAATCATAATGATTTCATCACCATCATCAACCGCTTTTGCTCCAATAACATTTCCTGTTTTTTCGGTTATTTTATAGCACTTAACACCTTTACCACCACGTCTTTGAGTTGTGAATTCATCTAAATCTGTCAACTTACCAAGTCCATTTTCTGAAACTGTTAATAAATAATTTCCTTGTGTATGAACTTGCATCGCTACAACTTCATCGCCATCACTTAACGTCATACCTATTACACCCATGGATGTTCTTCCAGTAGAACGAACATCTTTTTCATGGAATCTGATACACATACCGTGCATAGTAACAAGCATGATATCTTTTTGACTATTTGTAGTTTTTACTTCAATTAACTCATCGTCTTCTCTTAAATTGATCGCTTGAAGTCCTGTCTTTCGAATATTCGCATATTCTTTAATTTTAGTCTTCTTAACAATACCAGATTTTGTTGCCATAAATAAATAACGATTATCTTTGTATTCCTTTAATGCGATAATAGCAGTTATTCTTTCTTCTGGCATAAGTTGAAGCAAGTTTACAATTGCTGTACCTCTTGCTGTTCTTGAAGACTCTGGTATTTCATATGCTTTTAAACGATATGCCCTACCTTTGTTTGTAAAGAACATAATATAGTGATGTGTTGTAGTCATAAACAAATCTTCGATAAAGTCCTCATCGATTGTTTGCATACCTTTAATACCTTTTCCACCACGATGTTGACTCTTGAAATTATCAATTGTCATTCTCTTAATATATCCAAGTCGAGTCATAGCTATCACAGTGTTTTCATCAGGAATTAAATCTTCCATGGAAATATCATACTCATCAAAACCTATGGAAGTTCTTCTTTCATCACCATATTTATCACGAATAACAGTAATTTCGTCTTTTATAACACCTAAAAGTATTTTTTCATCCGAAAGAATAGCATTAAATTCTGCAATTCTTTGTTGTAAGTCTGCAAATTCACCTTCAAGTTTTTCTCTTTCTAAACCTGTTAAAGCACGTAATCTCATATCGATGATTGCTTGCGCTTGAACATCATCTAATTGGAATCTCTCAATCAAACGTTCCTTTGCAATTGGACCATTTTTAGATGAGCGAATAATACTTATTACTTCGTCAATATTATCAAGAGCAACTAAAAGACCTTGTAATATATGAGCTCTTTCCTTTGCTTTGTTTAAGTCATAAATAGTTCTTCTTGTTACAACTTCTTCTTGATGCTTTAGATAATATCCTAACATTTCTGGTAATGTTAATACTTTTGGCTGCTTATCAACCAATGCAAGCATTATCACACCAAACGTATCTTGGAGTTGCGTATGTTTATATAATTGATTTAATATTACATTGGCATTTACATCACGTCTTAACTCAATACAAATTCTCATACCTTGACGATCCGACTCATCTCTTAACTCTGTAATACCATCTATTTTTTTATCACGAACTAACTCTGCAATTTTTTCAATGAGCCTTGCTTTATTGACCATATATGGTAACTCTGTAACTATAATACGATTCTTACCATTTTGCATTGGCTCTATATCAGTGATTGCTCGTACTCTGATTTTACCTCTACCTGTGCGGTACGCTTCTTCTAT
>CAJJLI010000434.1 GCA_905192625.1 uncultured Clostridium sp.
TGATTGGAAACTTTTCCCGTATCCAAATCAATTGAGAAAACAGGATCCATGTTGTCATATATTTCCGGTTGATTTCTTCTATATAATCTCGAATACTTTTAAATTCCTCTGAATATACAAGGCGCATAAAAGCAAGAAAGATTTCCATATCAAAGTTTTTAACTTCATCAATCATTAATTCGATTGCTGTATCAATATCAAATGCCGAGCGATATGCACGGTCCGAAACTAATGCAGCAAACACGTCGCAAGTTCTTAAAATTCTTGCACCATAAGGAATTTTCTCACCCTTAACATTGTTAGGATAACCGGATCCATCGTAATTCTCATGATGATGATAAATACTTGTTAAGATGGTGTTGCTATACCCACCAATCTCTTTTAATGACTCAAATCCTAGTTCCGGATGCATCCGGACATATTTCATTTCTTCAATCTTTAAGGCATCTTTTTTTCTACCATATAAGAGGTGACCAAGTCTTAATTTTCCGATATCATGAAGCATTCCCGCTTGTGCCATTTCATAAGAATACTCCTTACTCAGCCCTAATTCAAGACACAAATAATAGGCAAGGTTACTAACCAATATTCCATGTGAAATTGCTTCATCTAAATCTTCCTTAAGTCCATCGTCCAATTCTGATTGCTCTAATAAAGTTTCATTCAAAATTTCCATAAATCATTACTCCTTTACTGTTTAGAACTAATTCTAAAGCCATAAAGCATCACCACTGCTGTTTAAAAAATCAATCTTTCTTGATATCATTTCATCCACACGCTCATTATAATCTTTAAGACTTTTCACATTTTCAACACGTTCTATTCGATTTTCATTATGAAATACAAATTTTGATGAACCTCCTGCACCAAGTGCTAAGATTGTTTGCTTCTCCTCCATAATCAGAATATTATAGATTCCTTCTTTTCCATATCTGGCATATCCTATGTTCTCTAAGTTTTCTGCCATATTCTTCTGACGATACAAATAATATGGTAAGTAATCATTCTCTTTTGCATAGTCATATGTGAGTTTTAACATGGTAAGTGGGTCTTGTGCCTTTAGATTTGCATATAGCTCTTTATTGGTATTTAACCTTGCAGCTCGTTTGATTGCTAAGGTATGCACCGTTAGACTATCTGGATTTAATTTGTGAATTCGATCTAAGGTATAAGATACATCCTCTGGAGTTTCTCCACTTAGACCAACTATGATATCCATATTAATATTGTCATGGCCAACTTCCCTTGCCATGTAAAAAGCTTCTTCAATCTGTTCTACGCTATGTTTTCTTCCAATAATATCTAAGGTCTTTTGTCTCATGGACTGAGGATTAATCGAAATTCTTCCTACACCAAAATCTTTTAAGATTTTTAACTTTTCCTTTGTAATACTATCTGGTCTTCCAGCTTCCACTGTCAATTCCTTCAAACTAGCTACATCGAAATTCTTATGAATGGTTTCCATAAGATAAGCAAGCTGTTTTTCATTTAAGGTTGTAGGCGTTCCACCACCTACATAAATAGTAGAAAGTGACTTTTCTGGAAAACAGGTTTTAGCATACTCGATTTCTTTTGTTAGAGCCATAAGATACGGATCTACCATATGTTCATGGCGAAGCAACGGAAAGGAGGTAAATGAACAATAATTGCATGTGCTTGGACAAAACGGTATACCGATATAGATACTATAACTATTCTTATAATCAATACCTCTTAGTATTTCTCGTTCTCTTTTCGCCACTTGCATACTAACATCGATTTTCTCGTCCGAACAATAATACTCTTTCTTCATAAAAGAACGAATTTCTTCTTCTGGTTCATTTACTTCTAAACGATCTAGTACTTGCTTGGTTGGACGAATTCCTGTTAACGTTCCCCATGGGAGTTCTTTGTTCGTTTCTCTTGCTAATAGTCGATACAAGGCACGATGCAAGGAATTACGATATACACTGCGATGATTCGTATCCACTAATTCATCATTTTCTTCCTTAAGTAATACATTTTCTTTTTTAAGGGTAATCGCAAATGATGTTTTATTTAGTACGAAGCTTATCTCTATTCTTTCGTCATCGCTTTCTTCCTTGCATATCTCCTTACTCAAAGCGTTACTTTTCGTAAGGTTTTTATTATTATCGTCTAATTCACTCGTATCTTTAAATACTTGTATTTCTTCTTCTGGATAAAAGGCTTTTATCAGCGGGCGTATGTCCTGCTCATAGTCTTCTCCATGCATTGTAATTTCTATCATATATGCTCCAAATACTCTAAAGGGACATGCTTGTCCCTATTATAAATCAATCAAATCGGATAATAGAAAACACTCTAACGTGTCCCTTGCCTATACACCCAACAATATTTCAAATCCCTTATACCCCATACGGATTGTTCATCTTCTCATGTCCGATTGTCGTAGAACAACCATGTCCAGGATAAACTTCCACATTGTCTGGTAATGTAAACAAGCGTTGCTGAATGGAATTAACAAGCTTGGCACTGCTTCCAGTAGGAAAATCCGTTCTTCCTACCGATTCAAAAAACAAAGTATCCCCACTAATCAAGATATTTTGATCTTTTAAATAAAAACATACGGATCCTTTGGTATGCCCTGGTGTGTGTAGGACACTTATACTTGTTCCTATAAAATGCAAGACCTCCAAATCATCCATGAGTTCATCTGCAGATAAAGACATGCTTCTACCAAACATGGTAGATAAATTCATGCTTGCATCTTGTAAAAAATCATCCTCTTCTTTATAGGCATATATTTTTACATTACGAGCATCTGCAATTTCTTTTGCAGCTCCAATATGATCAAAATGTCCGTGGGTTAAAAGTATTGCCTTTAACGACAATCCCTGTGTTTCTATCCAATTTAGAATTTTGGTGCCTTCTGCACCTGGATCAATAACAATTGCTTCCTGTGACTCTACATTCCAAAGGATATAGCACATCGTTTGTAAGCTTCCAACTGGCATGGAATGAATTTTAATCGTTTGCATGATATCTCCTTTTCTTCTCGCCTTCATTAACCCGTCGTTCTTTCGATATCGATAACAC
>CAJJLI010000435.1 GCA_905192625.1 uncultured Clostridium sp.
AAAAAGTTCTGCGAACTTTTCATCATTAAATAAAAGTGCTAAATCAGCACTTTTATTTATATTATAATTGTTTTTTGAAATTATACAACTGCTTGTATGGATTTTTATGAGAAAAGGAGCTATAATGTACTAGGATTTCTTTTAAGAGAGAGTTTTTTAATGTTTTATGACTGTGTTTGCAGTCAATACTATGATAGTTATACCGTTGATGGTTTTGAATGGATAGGAGAAAATGATGAAGAAACAAGATTTTTATTTTGATTTACCTGAAGAATTAATCGCACAAGATCCACTTGAGGATCGTAGTAGTTCTCGTTTGTTAGTATTAAATAAAAAAACTGGTGATATAGAACATAAACATTTTAAAGATATTATAGATTATTTAAACCCTGGTGATTGTTTGGTTATTAATGATACTAAGGTTATTCCAGCTAGATTGATTGGTAATAGAATTCACGAAAGTGGAGCACTTAAGAAAGATGCTACTGTAGATGGTGCTAAAATCGAATTACTTCTTCTTAAAAGAAGAGAAAATGATGTTTGGGAAACATTGGTTAAACCAGGAAAGAAGGCAAGAATCGGTACAAAAATTAGTTTTGGTGATGGTTTATTAATTGGTGAAATCATTGATGTTATCGAAGAGGGCAATCGTTTGGTGAAATTCACATACCAAGGCATTTTTGAGGAAATTCTAGATGCATTGGGCCAGATGCCATTGCCTCCTTACATTACTCATCAATTAGAAGATAAAAATAGATATCAAACTGTGTATGCAAAATACGAAGGTTCTGCAGCTGCACCTACAGCTGGACTTCATTTTACAAAAGATTTATTGGATGAAATTCAAAAAAAGGGCATAGAAATTGCAAGAGTTACGCTTCATGTTGGTTTAGGAACATTCCGTCCTGTAAAAGAAGATGATATATTAAATCATCATATGCATTCCGAAACTTATCAAGTCTTACCAGAAGAAGCAGAGAAAATCAACAACACGAAACGTAACGGTGGAAGAGTAATCTGCGTTGGTACGACTAGTTGTAGAACGGTAGAATCCTCGGCGGATGAGAACGGACTTGTGAAAGCGGGTAGTGGGGATACAAGTATTTTTATTTATCCAGGCTACGAATTCAAAGTCTTAGATTGCCTGATTACTAATTTCCACTTACCAGAGTCTACACTTGTAATGTTAGTTTCGGCATTGGCTGGCAGAGATCATATCATAGCAGCTTATGAAGAGGCAGTTAGAGAAAAATATCGTTTCTTCTCATTTGGAGACGCTATGTTTATATCTTAGTTATCGATATTTATGTTACATTGTGCACCATATATATTGCATCATTCATTCTGTTATGAAAAATGCAACATTTATGGTGCATTTTTATTTTAAAATGCATAAAAAATAGAAAATAACTTGTAAAATCCATATAAGTATAGTAGACTAAATCTTAGATGCACAATAGTGTAAAATTAATGTAAAGGGATGCGTGTCATGAAAAAAGTTACAATTCAAGATGTAGCGAAGGAACTAAAACTATCTAGAAACACAGTTGCAAAAGCGTTAAATAATAGCGATAGTGTAGCATATGAAACTAGATATATGGTTATTAAAAAAGCTTGTGAAATGGGATATCAAAAACTTGCACCCGCTGTTTTAAATGAATTCAAACTAAAGAATAACATCAACGATTATAAAACAATCGTAGTAATTATTCGAAGAGAATTATCGATGTTTTGGAATAGTATTATTATGGGGATTTCGGATGAAGCGAGCAAAAATGGTTGTCGATTACGCCTTAGTTTTGTTAGCGATGATGATGAAAGAGATTTAGTACTTCCAATTGAATTTATGGAAGATGTTGATGGTGTTATTTTTATTTGTGTTTTTTCACAAGCATATGTCGAGCAGATCAATAAGATGAATATTCCAATCGTATTCCTAGATGCGCCTGCTATGCGCCATGAAATACCTTTGAACGGCGATTATTTGATCTGTGAAAGTAGGAACAGTACACGCATTTTAACAGAAAGTTTAATACAGCAAGGAGCAAAGAAAATCGGATTCATAGGAGATACTACATATTGTACTACTGTAAAAGAAAGATATGAGGGATATAAAGATGCGTTGCTGAATGCGAAGATTGATTTTGATCCTTCTATCATTGCAACTGGTCATAAAGACAATCGATATTATAAGACGGAAGAAGTGGAGCAAGCAATTGCAAGTTTCTCCTATATTCCAGAAGGCATTGTGTGTGCAAATGATGATATCGCACTTGATGTAATACGTTGTTTAAAGAAACGTGGATTATCAGTGCCAGATGATGTTGCCATTACAGGTTTTGATAATGTAGAATCCATGACTCAAGCAGAACCAGTATTAACAACAGTTAAGGTAAACAACCAAAAAGTTGGAAAACGTTTGGTTCAACAATTGTTGTGGCGCATGGAGAATTCTGATTTTCCAAAAGAAACTTTATATATTGAAACAAAGCCTATATTCCGTAGTTCATCTATATTTCATGGGAAGTAAAATGATATGTAAGGTGCGGAGCATAGATATCTAAGATAGATAAAAGTAGACAAATAAAAATGATAATTCAGAAATGATAATCAGAAATGATAAAGGAACGCAAGATAACAGTGAAGTGTTTTTTACTGTTGCCTTGCGTTTTTTATTAAAGTTGTTTTACCATGTGAAAATGCTTGTGCATAGATTTGTAAATAGAACTTTAAATACCTTTATAATTACTGAAGTCGTTATAAATCTAGTGTAAAAATAATTGTGCAAAAAATGAATTATATGCACAGTATAAAATGCATAATGAAATTAGAATATAGTACATATATTATAAAATATCCAAAATTTAAAACATTATATGGAATTAATTGTACATTAAAACCAAATTTTGCTTGTGTGATTTAAAAACGCATGGTATAATGCAATTAAATAACAAAATGGAATGTAATATAAATGCAATAATAAATGCAATATAATGCACTATTATGCAAGATAATTTGGGATTCATCATGTTACGTTAGGAAAATGCTTTCT
>CAJJLI010000436.1 GCA_905192625.1 uncultured Clostridium sp.
GTACTAAGACATTTTGATATATCTTTTTCACAAATTCTTTTATTTTATCTTCATCGCCATTGTATAAATCATTGGCATATGCCCATGCTGCAAGATAATTCCATCTAGCACCACCTGATGTTTTTGGATTAGGTGTGATAATTCCAATACCATCTTTTATTAAGTCATCCCAATCCTGAATTCCCTTTGGATTTCCTTTCCGAACTAGAAAAACAATGGTTGAAGTATATGGTGCACTATTGGATTTGAATTCAGATTGCCACCCCTCTTTAATGAGTCCTGCTTCTTCAATTGCAGTTATGTCATATGCAAGAGCTAATGTCACAACATCTGCCTCATTTCCTTCAATTACAGAACGGGCTTGTGATCCAGAACCACCATGCGACTGTACAATGGTAATTTCTTGCCCTTTTTCTTCCTTCCAATAACTTATAAACTCTTGGTTAAACGCCTCATACAATTCTCTCGTTGGGTCATACGAAACATTAATTAATTCCACCTGCTTATTTCCTTTTTTACCACAACCTATTGACATTACTGTTATTAATGCAAAAACTAAAGTTATAATGATATATTTTTTATTTTTCATCTTATACTCGATCCGCCTTTCTTATGATACAAATTTCCTTCTTCCGCATTCTCACACTTTTTTGTATCTCAGCAACATCGGCAACTATAGCTAAACAAAACTACCAACTTTATATGTGTCAATTCTAGCCCTCCATGTTCCAAACGAGTAATAATTCTGAAGTAAACATGAAGTAATTTCTCTCTCATAGTTTAATTCATTGTATTCCTACTATTTTGATATGTTTTAAATGATTAGGAATATATTACTCGATAAACCAATAATTGTCAAATAGAATTTGTATTTATTTCCATTTATTTTTTATAGAAAATTAAACTTGTTTTTTATGACTTTTTACCTATAAATAATTCTGTCATTTATTTGAAATATTTTGCAATAATGTTATAATGAATAAAATAAACTAGACCATGTAGAATAGGTCATGAAAAATTAGGATATCTTAAAGAAGATTCTTATAAAACATAAATAATTCAATCACAATAATTAAAAAGTGTAGATCATTATAAAAGGAGTTTAAATAATGAATTTAGTAAGATTTATTGGGTCACAATTTTCCAATCCAAGAGGATTTTGGGGAAGAATATCAAGTTTCTTTATGAATCGCCTTAATAAAAAACAATACAAAAGTGTAGTAAAAACATTTTACGAATTAAATCCTGATACTGTATTAGATATTGGCTTTGGGAATGGTTATCTTCTAGAAAAACTTTCGAAAAAAAATAGTACATATTTTCACGGAATAGAAATGTCAGAATCAATGATTGAATCTGCAACCAAAAGAAATATTAAAATGATTAAGAACCAAAAGATGTTGTTAAGCCTTGGAGATGTTGTTGATATGGAATTTCAAGATTCTATGTTTGACTTTATCTATACGGTTAACACCGTGTATTTTTGGTCGAACTTAAAAAAAGGATATAAAGAAATACATCGAGCGTTAAAACCTGGTGGGACTTTCGCCAATGTTTTTTATACGAAACAATGGTTAAATAAGCTCAGTTATACCAACTATGATTTTACAAAATATTCACAATACGAGCTATTAAACGAAGTTCTTAGCATGAACTTTTCTGATGTCGATTTGATTGAAATAAAAAAAGACTGCGCTTATTGTTTGCTGGTAAGGAAATAAACGTACCAACCAAATTTAGTTTTTCGTTATTAAGGCTACTGGCGAATTGCCAGTAGCCTTTTATAAATTCACTCAATATGTCGTATTAATGGATTAGAGTTCCTATCACATTCGAAGCGCTTTCGCGGGTTCTGTGCTAATGAGCTTAATGCTTGCAAAAAAACTAATCCCTATAACTGTTAGAACAGTAAGTACGATAGATGCAAGAAATTGGGGTAACTCAATTATGATTCCATATCCAATTGCTTTACCAATCATACAAGCAATCACAACTAAAAAGAAGTTTAACAGTGCAGCGGTCCCCGAGAGTAAGATATTTTCACTTAGTACCATATTGCGTATCTGGCTCTTCGTATATCCCAGCGCAGATAATAATCCAATTTCTCTGTATCTTGAATTTTGTAACTTAACTAACAAAATTGCACTTATAAAGACACAAACACTTAAAATTATAATAGATAATGTAAGGAAAAGATGATTTAAGTTTTGAAAGGTAGTTTGAAAGGCAGCAACTTCTGCGGAAGCGTTTTGACTCACAAATCCATTCTCTTTTAGCATAGTGCTAACCCCTACAATATCTTCAAATTCTGTTACATCGTAGCTTACTGAATAGACTTTGCCATCCATCTCCTTTTGATAAAACTTCTGTTCCACATCAGAGCTAATGATTATATCATCATACTCTGCATTAAAAATCCCACGAATCGTCAAGGGATAAATTTCATCCATGTATTCTAAAGATATGGTTTTTCCTAATAAGTTTTTTATCTCACCACCAAATTTAGCTGCAAGACTTGGACTTATGGCAATTTCATTTTTTCCGTCCTTTGGCATTGTTCCGTAAGACATCTTCTTAATTGCTTTTGGTGTTGGATACTTTTCTACCATCAATTCTGTTGTTCCATCCAAGGTTAGTGAAATGTTATTTATCACATACTGTTCATAAATATTTTCAATACGTTTATCACCCTTTAAAGCTTCAATAATACGCTTCTCATCATCTTCCACTTTGATATAGCCATTATTAAATGCTGTATTTTTTTCCTGAAATTCCTCGATGGATTTTTCAATGATATTTCCAGAGGATAGCGAGAGTATAAAACATAAGATACCGATTGAAATAGCCATACTGACCGCGATATACCGCGATAAATGAACTTTATAATTTTTTAGGTGTTCATAAAATTAGTACAGATGATGAAAGCGGTTATGTTTTTCGCGTTTGGGCTCCTCATGCTAAACAAGTATGGGTATGTGGAGACTTTAACAACTGGGATAAATCTCACCCAATGACGTTAGATAAAAAATCTGGCATTTGGAGTATCG
>CAJJLI010000437.1 GCA_905192625.1 uncultured Clostridium sp.
ACAAATAAAATGATACTTCCAATCATTACTTTTTTCATAAGAAACCTCCTTAATAACTTATTACCATTCGATAACTTCTAACGAAGTCCATTTACTCTTCCATTTATTACATTTTAAGTCATATGTACCTTGTGTAATCAACCTTTTATTCGCTCTAATAATTTGTCCAAATATGTCATTTAAACCAAAGGGTGCATAAACAACGAGTTCATCTTTCTCTAACTTTACTCCCACTGCGGAAGCTGTTGTCGGCCAAGTATTAATTGCGTCCTCAACCGATTGATAAGCTGGTATGGATTTGCCGAACCGCTGTTCATACCAAAGATGCACTCTCGCTTGGTTTTTAGCATCAATAGCTACTTTATTTGATTGATATAAATCATTGCATTTTTGAATTACCCTATCTTCAGCTTCATAGGAAAGATCTTTATTGTCATAATAAACGATATCAACATCAGATATGCCATACATCAAATCGTTTCCATTTTGATGGTTCCAAACGCTTTGACAGATACATCCTGCACCAATATAATAATCTTCTAGATCAAATTGACTTGCCTTTCTTAAAATATCGTAAATCACCTTGTTTTCTTTTAAAATCGCGTATAAACGTTTCATTTGATTTTCTAAATTATCATTGAATCCATCCAGCTTACGTTGCATATGATACCTTCCTTTTTATCTTGTGCATTTATTTTTTCCCACATAACAATATAAGTTATAGATAATCTTTAGAGAAACATGCCAATGGCACATTCCGTTTCTTTATAAAAATGAAATCCAAAATTTTTATATAATGACATTGCCCTTACATTAGAGCTCCATACTTCTAATCTAGACTCATTAATACCCATTAATTTGAGCTCATATAAAGCTATCTCAAGGAGATTTTTACCGATTCCTTCTCGGCGCCATTCTTTCGATACAAAAAAATCATCCACCCAACCATACTTATTGTTATTTTCATCTTCTTTAACAATCATTATGATATTTCCAATAATAATGCCATTTTGTATTGCAGCTAAGCTTAACCACTGTTCCGCACTTTTGATTGCTATTAAATCATCAATGGAATATCCATTTTTAAAGACTTTATGTTGTTCGAGAATCAACTGCAACATCTCGTCTTTTGTTTGGAATGTTAACTTAACATACGTTATATTTTGATCGTTTTTAATCAATTTATCATCTTCCACCAAGCCTTGATTTGTAAACTCTTGTTCTGTAATATCTTTCTTTATTATGTACATCCCCTCATCATGAGAGAATCCAGGTTTTGAAGAATAATATTCTATGTTTTCGATATCATCAGAAAAACAACAATGATACACTTTAACATCAAAATCCAGATAATTTAATTTAAGTTCTCTGGCACGGTGTATTATTTCATCAAACAACTGATTTCTAATATTCTCCTTATCACTTTGAACCAGAACTTTTATGTCAAAATAAATATTTAATCTTGGATTGTCATACAAATCAGAGGGAATGAATGGAGAAAAAACTGCCTCCCCTACTATATTATGATCTTGGTCAAAAGCTTCAATTGTTTTTCTTTTTAAGTTATCTCTTAAAATGTAACCCATGATACCTCCTGGCACACTATGAAATTTTATCGATAACAGCAATTGTGTTTGCAATAACTTAATTTTTAAAAAAAATATAAATCATAAATTTGCTGATATTGATACTAGTACTTCTAGCACTTGTATTTCTTTATTCCTTAGTACTGGTATTATATTGATATTACAAATATAAAATCTTTCATCAAAAGATTTCATGTAAAAATTAAAAGCCTTAAAACATTACTATATTTTACCAATGTTCAGATATGAAAACAAGTAGTATTTGAAATCATAAATAATTTATATTGAGTATTTTCATAAATATTAGCCAAGATTTTTAAAAGTGATAAATTATTCTTATTTCAATATCCTATATTATAAATTTGTAAAAATGTAAATTAATGTTGAGGTAGCATGCTTGTCATATTTTAAAGTTTTTTGAATATCCTAATAAAAAAGAGTTGAGAAGCATATGAAATCAATGGAAAATGACTATAAAGTCATAGAAGATTTATCTATGATACCTTACAACTACTCTTTCGAACAAGCGCTTCGAAACAATGACATTATATTTGATCAATTGAGGTCGTATAATGTAAAACGCCTGCATGAATTTATAAAAAATATTGAACATGGTATTTCTGATAATGTTCGAATTGCAAAATTCGTTTACGATGGAAAAGCCACTATTGCATACCTACACTTTAACGGAGAAAATATACTATATACTATTGATATTTCACGATTTAATTCGGACTTAAAATTAATTACATATTCTGGGTCAAAGTTGTTTTCTCATACGGAATATAATAAAAAAAAGGAATATGAGGTGTATTATCTAATAACTAACACGCATGAAGTCGTTGAAGTCTTTATAGATGCGTAAAAGCAAATATTACATAACCTATTCGTATTAATATTGCCATACTGAAAGTTTTTTAATTGCAGATAATAAGAGTGTACTATTAAATGTGATATGTATCTTTTATTATTTCCATTTTATTTTGATTTTTTTTATGATGCAATATGATTAATAGTATGATGTAGCAACTATATTTCACATGATTTTATTAATAGGAGGGCACTATGAATAAAGTTCATTATGAAGTTAACGGCTTACAGAATACGCAAACAAAGACACAGCTTAAGAACGTACTAGACAAAATTGAAGGAGTTAAAATGGTCAATGTTGATCTAGGAAGAGGAACGGTTGAAGTTGGTTTTAATAACAAACGTACGGATGAAAATTCAATCAAGCAAGGAATTGAACAAGTTGGATGTAAGATAGAATCTTATATATCGTAGTAAAAAAAATTGGAGTCATTGTACAATACAATGGCTCCAATTTTTATTTTATTTTTTATTATGGTATTTATGATATTCTGTACTCTATGTTTACATATTATATTAATGTAGACAACTCTCTCGAAATAGTATTTCCCCAGAAAACTCCTTTGGTCGTAAGTTGATAAG
>CAJJLI010000438.1 GCA_905192625.1 uncultured Clostridium sp.
CGCCGAACTCGCGCCGCGTGACGTCGTGGCCCGCGAGAACTTCCGCGTGATGCATAATTAATTGCATCCATAAAAATAAGAGCCTTGCTTTGTTTATTGATGTGCACCATATGTTAGACCTAAAAATCTCATTTATGGGAGCAGTTCATACAACAGCAAGGCTCTTGTCATTTCAATTTACCCGTTATAGAGTCGAACAATTGATAATTTAGTTAATATATAAAATAAATCAATATGTAAAATGAATCAATATGTAAAATGAATCATTATGTAAAATTAAGCGTTATGTAAAATTATTCATTTATGATAGTTTTTTGAATCGATTCACATGCTTTCTTCTGTAGATATTTAAATATAGGTTGTTTTTAATAAGGTTCTCTTCTTCCGAATTCTGCATCTTCGACCCATTCTTCCGGTCTTGAAACTAATTTTACAAGCTCCTCTAAAATAATACAGTGTTTATCTTCTTGATCAATAAGATACTGGAATACTTTTTTCGATTGTTCTTCAGATGCTTTATCATGCAACTCTTGATAAAACTCTAAACTTTGTTGCTCTTTTTCCAAAGCTTCTCTGTAAACATCAAGTTGAGTTGGCATATCATATAAATCCGATTTAATTTCCTCTACATTTTTAAAAATTGATTCTACATCATCAAGAATGTTGCTGTCATTGGAAGGTAAGGTGAGCTTATCTGCTTTGACCATTAAAATATTTGCATGATTTCCTTCTTCTTTTGCCAGCATTTTAAATACTACACTTAACGTATTCCCCTTGTTGAGTTCTGCTTGTTCCGTGTAAAACTTTTCTAAATCAAGTTCCATTGATAGGGCTAATTCTAATAATTCCATAGAAATCTCTCCTTTTCTTTTAAAATGGTTTGAATCTTAACAGTGTATTTTACAATTATATCTTTAAAATTGTGATAATGCAAGAAATTATATTAAAACAAATATAAATTTCATGCAAACAAGTCATCAAATATAGATTTATCTAACAATATTGCAAGTATTTATCATCACTCCATGAAACGATAGAGCATATTTATTGGATTATATTCGTCAATCAATTCTCATATTTATGGATTTCGGATTTAAACTTAATATGAAAGAAGCGCTACGAAAACAATTCTTAAGATTTGAATAATTTTATTATTGTTGATAATACAATAAGCGCGAAATAAAATAATTAATTATTTATACCGAACAAAGAGGTTTTAAGTGTCTGTAGTAAATAGCAAGATTATATGTATATATAGCAACAGTTCGATAGCTATAAACTTATATAAGAAGTATGATAGGTACATAAAAGAAAACATAGTTACATAAAGAAAGATACGATAGGTTCATAAAAATTAAAAGCAATCAGTAAAAGAATGGTTAAAGCAGTGGGAAATAAATTAATTCGGTAACTAAATATGTTATATAAATTAGATTCATAAGGAGGAAATACAATGAAATTGGGAGTGTTTACAGTAGTTTTAGGGCATATGCCATTGGACGATGCCTGTGCATATTTAGAAAAAAGTGGCGTGCAAATGGTTGAAATAGGTTGTGGTGGTTATCCAGGAAAGGCACATTGTGATCCAGATATTTTATTAAATGATGCAGGAGAATTGCAAAAGTTTAAAGATACCCTAAAGAAACACAATCTAGAAATAAGCGCATTAAGTAGCCATGGTAACATGGTACATCCAAACAAAGATGTGGCAGCAAAGTTTGATGAAGACTTAACCAAAGCTATTCTTTTAGCAGAAAAATTAGGTGTTCCAGTGGTTAACACATTCTCTGGTTGCCCAGGTGGTAGCAGTGAAGATTTGGAACCGAACTGGGTGACTTGCCCTTGGCCAGAGGACTTTAGTAAGATTTTAGATTATCAATGGAACGAAGTATTAATACCTTATTGGAAACAAAAAGTTGCCTTTGCGAAAGAGCATGGCATACATAAAATAGCCCTCGAACTTCATCCAGGATTTTGTGTTTATAATACTAAAACACTATTAAGACTAAGAGAAGCAGTGAGACCTGAAATTGGTGCGAACTTTGATCCTAGTCACCTAATCTGGCAAGGAATGGACCCATGTGCTTGTATAAGGGAGTTAGGTAAGGCAAAAGCTTTATTTCATTTCCATGCAAAGGATACGAAGATCGATGCTGCTAATACTAGTTTGAATGGTGTTCTTGACACAACGCATTATGGGGATGAGTTAAATCGTTCTTGGATCTTTCGTTCGGTTGGATACGGACACGGGGAAGAATACTGGAGAGCAATTGCCTCTGAACTTAGAATGGCAGGATATGATTACGCAATCAGTATTGAGCATGAAGATAGCCTTATGTCTGGGAATGAAGGCTTACAAAAAGCCATTATGTGTTTAAAGAATGTACTGTTATATGAAGATAAAGGGAATATGTACTGGGCGTAATATGTTCAATTGAAGTTAACACTTAACGCCAGAATGAGAGGGAATATGCGAGTTGGTATTGTAGGATTTGGTGGCATGGGCAAATGGCACAGTGAAATCATTTCAGAGATTGAAGGCTTTACTGTGGCAGGAATGTATGACATAAAAGAGGAACGAATGGAGCTAGCAAAGGAGTGCAATTTACATACCTACGCAAGTTTTGAAGAGTTATTAGAGGATAAAAGCCTTACGCTTGTTGTCATAGCAACGCCAAACGATTCTCATAAAATGTTAGCAATACAAGCTATGAGGGCTGGCAAACATGTCGTTTGTGAAAAGCCAGTGACGATTGCTTCAAAAGATTTACAAGAAATGATCCATGTTTCAATTGAAACGGGAATGTTTTTTACCGTTCATCAAAATAGACGCTGGGATGAAGATTTCCTTACAATAAAGAAGATTTATAAAGAGCAATTACTAGGAGAAGTATTTCGAATCGAATCTAGAGTTCATGGTTCAAGAGGAATCCCTGGTGATTGGAGACAGGAAGTAGAACATGGTGGTGGCATGGTGTTTGACTGGGGTGTGCATTTATTTGATCAAATCCTGTTAT
>CAJJLI010000439.1 GCA_905192625.1 uncultured Clostridium sp.
CAATAATAAGATATGACAAATAAAAGAGTGATAAATACGTTGTAAAAACGCATTGATTTTTACAAAAACTATTGTTCAATAAGTAGGTGCACTAAAGCCTTTTAGAATAAGGGAATAAGTAACTAAATGTTAGTGCAATATAATACAAGGGTTATATTGCATGAAAATCTACAGGTAGAAAGGTATACTAGATGTCAACATTAATTCAAGTGTCATATACAGATGAGAAGGAGTTGCAAACAATAATTAAGCAGCTAGGTGGACTGACAGAGCACATAAAAAGAAAAAAGGAACAGTCTGGGAAATTTAAAAAGGCATACATAACAATTAAGAATATTACATTGTGAAAGAATGGAATAGCAGAAAGGGAGTTAAGAAATGTATGGATAAGAAAAAATTCCTAGAAGGCCTTACGGGGATGAGTACTAAAGAATACTTGCAGCTTTTGATATCCGACTATAAAAAAGAAATGAAATTAGAAGATGATGCAAGCCGAGAAAAAAGGGATAGTTCGCATAAAATAAAAAGGAATAAAAGACAATAAACAACATTACGTTGTGATTTTGTTATATCTGTGTTATAATAAATATAATTTAATGAGTGTAAAAGTACCGCATCGAAAGATGTAAGCTTAATATAAGCGTGGGAATGACGAGTCATCAATTTTATGAATCGTTGTTTCTGCGCTTTTTTTATTTAAATGAATTTATTTGGGGTGACAATACCATAAAGGGTAAAAATAAAAAAAAAGGAGAAATAAAGTGATATTTCCAAAAACAAATATTAAAGAAGAGATTCAAAGCAAGATCAAGAAACTGGACGTAGAAAATGTTATAAATAATGATCTCATAAAAGATAATGTCCAAATATTAAATGGCAGAATGTCAGGTTCAACGGATGAAATATCAAGATTAGTAAAAAATCAGTACAATTCAAGCATAGATGATTTTATGAAATTGATAGATAGCATGATTACACAATTTGTTAGTGACGAAGTGGTTGATTTAACAAATCGTACTTTAGAAGCTTATAACAGTAAGACTACTTTAGAAACTGAAATAAACGAACTTAGAAGGCAACTTTCAATACTAATAAATGAAAAAGAAAGTAATTTAAAAATAATTGCGCTGGAAAATGCCATTGAGAATAAGAAAGAGCAATTGGAAGAGAAAGAGAATGTTTATAAGCAACTTTACAGAGAATCAATAAAAAAAACTACTCTACCAAAAGATTTAGCAGAACTAATTAAGTGTGTTAGAGATATCGAAGATGATGAAAAAGAGAAAATCAGTAAAGAAGTTCAATTACTAAGAGCAAAGGCAAATGCACTTGAATTGCTAAGGATTGAAATTAAGAATGATACAGAAAGAATAATTGAAGAAAGAATTAATATACCAGTAACATTAATTAGTTGCAAAGCATATCAAAGTTCAGATGAACAAATACCATTAATTAATATTTTATTGAAATAGGAGGACAAAAATATGAAATCAATTGAATTAAAGGCAGAAGAAAGAGCATTTTTAAACTATGTTACAGGACGTGTTGTTGAAACAAGAGCTGGCGAAGTAGGGTTAAGTCAAGGCGAAAACGGCGCAATCATTCCACCAACTATAGCAAGTAAAATTATTCAAAAGCTTCACGATATTAGTCCGTTATATCAGTTGTCAGATCAATACAGTGTATCAGGAGAAATACATATACCGTATTATGATGAATCAAGCCAAGAATTAGTTGTATCTTATGCAGAAGAGTTTGAAGAATTAGAATCAACGTCCGGTAAACTATTAACGGTTAAATTGGATGGATTCTTATCTGGAGTATTAACCAAAGTATCAAAATCATTATTTTATAATTCACAGTTTAACATAATTGAATTTGTTGTAAATGCAATGGCTAAGTCAATTCATAAGTGGTTAGAAAAAGAATTGATTAATAGTACGCCAAATAAAATCGCAGGACTTACAACAGTTACCCAAAAAATAACAGCTGATTCAGCAACAGCTGTTACAGCAGATGAATTAATAGAGCTGCAAGAAATGATAATTGATGATTATCAATTAAACGCAGTATGGATTATGAATAGAGAAACAAGAAAAGCAATAAGAAAGCTAAAAGATTTTCAAGGTAGATATTTATTAGTTCCAGATTTAAATGCACGATGGGGTTATACGCTATTAGGTAGAGAGGTTTATACAACAGCAAGTATGTCTAAGATGACAGCAGGTGCTACAGTTATCTATTACGGAGACTTTAGCGGACTAGCAGTACAGTTCCCTGAAAAGATAGAAGTAAATGTGCTGACTGAAAAGTATCTAGATCAACATGCAATTGGTGTTATAAGTTGGATTGAGGTAGATTCCAAAGTTGAAGATACTTCTAAAATTGTTAAGTTGGAAATGGCAAGTGCTTAATCATAGCGTCTACTAATGTCGAAAGACGAAAAAAGTACCCCCCCCCCGAGGGAAAAACCTTTTTTAACGTGTTTTTGCTACACCACGTGTCCATATCTGTGCACAATTTATTCCCAAAATAGGATTTTGAAAGGAGGAATCTTTATGTCAAGACCACCAAAACCATATAAAGTAATTCAAGGTGAAGGAAAATCACATCGCACAAAAGCAGAGTTAAATCAAAGAAAGAAAGGAGAAGAAGAACTTGCGACAGGAACTGCCATGAAGATGCGGCCCGAAGTAAAAAAGAATCCTATTGCAAGTAAAGAATATAAAAGAGTAAACGATTTACTTAAAAAAATTGGTAAAAATGATGCGATACATGAGTTGGTTATTAATAGATATTGTATGTTGGTAGCTGAATGTGATGACCTCATGGTCAAAAGAGAAAGATGTTATGAAATAATCATTCGGCTTGACGAAGCGTTTGAAAATGAGATTGAGAACACTGAACCAGATGACAGGGCTAAACTTATTCGGTCATACAGTAAAACATATAATGACAACCTTAAATTATTGATTTCTTTAGATGGGCAAGTTCAAACCAAGAGAAGAA
>CAJJLI010000440.1 GCA_905192625.1 uncultured Clostridium sp.
ATTGTGAATAACTATTGGGTGTTTCAAAATGATACAAGCAGTGGGAAAAAAGAAGGAGAAAAACTGGTTAAGTTCTTTAGTGCAAGAATTGTAACACTCATTGTTGAAAGTGCAGGAATGTTCTTCTTTATTGATGTCCTAAAGCTCTATCAGTATAATATGATTGTAAAAGGTTTTATTGCAATTATTGTAATCGTTTTAAATTATATATTCAGTAAATTGTTTGTTTTTGATAAGAATACAAAGACGAGTGAAGATACGATTAGTGTGGCTGAATATAATGAGACTCTGAATAAATAAGATGTAATAAAAGAAATAATAAAAAGCAAGAAGCAAGCAACAGAAATTAAAAGTTTTAACTATAATGGATCATCCCAGCACTTGATTCATTATAGAAAATTGAATAGGAATGGAAGGCAATAATTCATGGAAAAAGCAATAGTAGTTCTAAAAAAAGGTGAGGGAAGAACCTTAAAGTCAGGTGGCCTTTGGGTATTTGACAATGAAATAAGTAACATAGAAGGCGAGTTTACCAACGGTGATTTGGTTTCGGTAAACGATTTCGATGGATATTGCATGGGAACAGGTTTTATTAATACGAACTCCAAAATTACAGTTCGTATGATGTCACGAATCAAAGGTCAAGAGATTGATGAAGAATTTCTTATGCAGCGAGTGAAAGATGCATGGGAGTATAGAAAGAGTACAGTAGATACAAGCAGCTGTAGAATTATTTTTGGTGAGGCAGATTTCTTACCAGGTCTTGTTATTGATAAATTTGCAGACGTCTTAGTAGTGCAATCGTTAGCGCTTGGTATCGATCGTATGAAAGAAACGATAATAAATCTTTTAAAACAAGTCCTAAAGGCAGACGGTATTGAAATCCGAGGTGTATATGAGCGTTCTGATGCGAAAGTAAGAATACAAGAAGGTATGGAACGAATCAAAGGATTTATTGGAGAAGCATTTGATACAAAAGTTACCATCGTAGAAAACGGTGTAAAATATATTGTAGATGTAGAAGATGGTCAAAAGACAGGGTTTTTCTTAGATCAAAAATACAACCGTCTTGCAATCCAGCGTATATGTAAAGATGCAAAAGTTCTAGATTGCTTTACACATACAGGATCATTTGCGTTGAATGCAGGTATTGGTGGTGCAAAAAGTGTTTTAGGTGTAGATGCTTCTGAACTTGGAGTTGCACAAGCAAGGGAGAATGCTAGCTTAAACGGGCTTGAAAAAGTGGTTCAATTTAAGTGCGCAGACGTATTTGAATTGTTACCAGAACTAGAGGCAGCAGGCGAGAAATTCGATGTGATTATCCTAGATCCTCCTGCATTTACCAAATCTAGAAATTCTGTTAAGAATGCAATCAAAGGTTATCGTGAAATTAATCTAAGAGCAATGAAGTTATTAAAAGATGGTGGATTTTTAGCAACTTGCTCTTGTTCTCATTTCATGACACCTGAATTATTTACTGAAACCGTTGGACAGGCTGCGAGAAATGTTCGTAAACGTTTACGTCAGGTGGAGTATCGTACGCAAGCACCAGATCATCCAATCTTATGGGCTGCTGATGAATCCTATTACTTGAAGTTTTATATCTTCCAAGTGTGCAATGAGAAATAAATAAAAATAAGTAAATAAGTAGATAAGTAAATAAATTGAGTGTCTAAAATTCAAATTTAGTATTCGAATGCATAAGGATAATTTAGAAGTAGTTTTGACATTCAAAAAGATAATTATAAACAAAAGGACATCCTAGATCGATATGTTCCCCAGTAAATAAACAGTTCAAGTTGTAGAACAGTTTACGAAAGGGGGAAGCAAGATCAGGATGTCCTTTTTTAATTATTTATCAATGACAGGTGCATGAAACGTGCTAAGCTTTCCTGTTTTTAATTCATATGCATATACATTTAATTCTTTGAAGTCACGGAAGAACATATAGTTTGAGGTAATGTGTATCTCTTTAAAATCCCCTTCCATAATCGTTGTTGATTTCATGGTGGTTAAATCTATGGATTCAATGCGATTATTTTCGCCACCATCGACTTGATAAAATATTTGATTTCCATCGGAACTTATATTATATGTACAAATAAATTCATCCACAACAATTTCTTTTTCTTGGCCTTGTAAATCAATGTGACATAATCTATAGTTATCATCCAAAGAGATAAAATAGATCCAATCTTTTGTTGCAGTCGGCATATAGGCATTTCCAGAATAAACGGTTCTAAGACTAAGATTATTCATATTCAATGCGTGGATTTCATGGTCAATTCTTGCTCCAGCAAAATACATTTCTTCATCGAAATAAGAAGCCGGAAGGATTGGGTCATCATAGAGTTTCTTTTCATCGGTATTGTCTATGTTTACTTTGTAAAATGTCAATCCAGTTTTTGAATCGTAATGCTGAAAGAACAATGTATTGTTATATAAGCTTACAATGCCAGCAGGGTCCTTGTTGAGCATTTTCAAATTCTTCCCGTTCTTATCCATGCGATATACCCCAGCATTGCGAAGTTCTAGTGTACCCTTTGCTTGTTTTTCTTTTGTATAATTTACCTTAGAATAGTAAATATAATTCTTATCAACATTAATATACTTAACTTTATTGGGATGGATTTTACGAACGTCGGTACAATCTAAGTTCATGCGATAGAGTGCACCATCATCACTCATATTACTAAAATAGATAACTCCATCATATTCGGAGAATAATCCACCATTATAAAGATTTCCAGCCGTGTTTCCTACAATATTTTCATTATTATAATGTGTTCGTTTTGAATTATAAAATAGCAGTACGGAACTGATAAGAGCACCGGACACAACGAGTATTATAATAATTTTTGTTAATTTGCTATTCATTGAATTGTATCTCTCCTTAGCTTTTGCAAGTAGTATAAACAGATTAAATCCTCTGTTTCATTTTAATAGTATCGTAAACCTTATGTACAAATGAATTTACAATTATTATACAATTGAAGAGGTTGATTTGCA
>CAJJLI010000441.1 GCA_905192625.1 uncultured Clostridium sp.
TGACCACGCACACGGATCGATAGCGAACACAGGAGCGGAACATCAAAAACGGCTAACCATGGATATTTAGCTGGCACGGATATAGAACGAGCGAATGATATGAATGAAATGTTTGAAAATCCGGAAGTAAAGGGCATTTTTTGCATTCGTGGAGGGTATGGAAGTGCTAGAATTATGAGGTTACTTGACTACAATATGATACGAAAGAATCCGAAGATATTTGTTGGTTATAGTGATATTACAAATCTTAATATGGCATTGTTAAAATTGTGTAACCTTGTAACATTTCACGGTCCAATGGTCTCCTCAAATATGCTAGAACATTTTGATGATTACACGAGAGAAAGCTTTTTTGCTGCGATAGATATGAATGGGGAGTACGATTTTTGCAACCCAGTGGGTGAAGAGCTGCATATAATATCTCATGGCAGAGCAAAGGGAAGAATCATAGGTGGAAATTTAG
Organism: uncultured Clostridium sp.; assembly: GCA_905192625.1. Taxonomy (GTDB): domain Bacteria; phylum Bacillota; class Clostridia; order Lachnospirales; family Lachnospiraceae; genus Lachnoclostridium. The sequence goes on from CAJJLI010000441.1 coordinate 464, forward strand.
CATTGCTAATTAATATGATCGGAACATTTTATATGCCTGATTTAAGAGGTTCAATTTTATTCATTGAAGATGTGCATGAATCCGTCCCTAGAGTAAATAGGATGTTAGATCAATTATCTTTGCTAGGAGTATTTGAACAAGTAAATGGAATTTTAATTGGAGATTTTACCGAATGTGAGAACGATGATGATAAAAGCTTCCAGATATTAGATTTATTCTCGGAGTATTTTTCACAGCTAAAGATCCCGGTAATATCAAATATAAAAAGTGGTCATGGCTACCCAATGGGTACGTTACCTATTGGAACTATTTGCAATATAGATACTGTAAAAAAAAGAATTCGATTTAGTAAATAGACTTAATATGTTTGTAGTGAAAGAAGTTAGATATAGGAAAGAGATTTAACGTAATAAAACACCATAATTTGGGTGGCGTTTTGGGCCTTCATTTGTTATAATAGATGAAAATACTCTGATAAACTTGATGGATGCTAAATAGTGCATAATGCAATATTTGCATCGGTAATGGAAGATAAAATTCGTGAAAGGTACAGGTGGGGGAATATGGAGTTGAAATTTATTAAAGTAAGTTCTAAGGATGATATTAAAATTTTAGCTAAAATTGCAAATGAAGTATGGCATCAGCATTTTGCAAGCATACTAACATTAGATCAGATTGATTATATGGTAGATAAATTTCAATCGGAACATGCAATGACAGAACAAATAAATTCCGAGGGTTATGAATACTACTTCTTACAATTCGATGGTAAGTTTATTGGATATACAGGATTCCGAGAGGATAACGATAAATTATTTTTAAGTAAGTTATATATTTTAAAAGATCATCGAGGCAATCGTTTTGCAAGCAACACCTTTAATTTTTTACAATCCATCTGTAAGGAGAGAGGCTTACATGCAATTTGGTTAACCGTAAATCGTTATAATGATGATACAATTGAAGTATATAAGAAAAAAGGATTTAAAATTATACGTACACAGGTGGCGGATATTGGGAATGGTTATGTGATGGATGATTACATTATGGAAAAGGATTTAAGCATGCTAAATAAAGGCATTGCAAGAATCTAATCCTTAAATAAGTAAAAAAAATACAAAACAAACCTACTTGACATATGAAACAATCGTGCTATAATCTTCATATAAAATAGATATTGCTGATAAATACATGTATTGTATTGATTAGCAAAGGACTAGTAGTTTATAATGAATAAAAAATATTTAATAAAACGTTGAAGAGACGAGTAAATTGTGGAACTTTTCAGAGAGAGATAACATGTACAGAATTCTGTACTGGCTGCGAATATCTTATTGGGAAGCAATTGAAGACTACCTCTGAGTGACTCTAATCAAGTCCGGTAATTCCGTTATCATTAAATGAAGCTGGGGAAAGTGTTTAAGGAACCGTATCCGTTATATAAACACAGGACCAATAAGGGTGGAACCGCGAGTATATCTCGTCCCTTTCGACTACAAATGTAGGTCGAAAGAGACGAGTTTTTTTTATTTTACTAGAAAGGTAAAGGTAGATGGTATGAAGATTACATTAAAAGATGGATCCGTAAAAGAATATCAAAGTGCAATGGCAATTATTGATATTGCAAAAGATATTAGTGAAGGTTTAGCTAGAATGGCATGTGCAGCAGAGCTAAACGGAGAAGTAGTTGATTTAAGAACAGTTGTTGATAGCGATAGTGAATTAAGCATTTTAACATTTAATGATGAAGCTGGAAAGGCTGCTTATAGACATACAACTTCTCATGTACTTGCTGAAGCAGTGAAAAGACTATATCCAGAAGCAAAATTAGCAATTGGACCAAGCATTGAGACTGGTTTTTATTATGATTTTGATGTTCCTTCTCTAGATCGTGCAGCACTTGATAATATAGAAAAAGAAATGAAGAAAATTATCAAAGAAGGCGCTGAAATTGAGAGATTTGAGCTTCCAAGAGAAGAAGCAATCAAACTCATGGAAGAAAAAGGAGAACCTTATAAGGTTGAATTAATTAATGATTTACCAGAAGATTCTGTAATTTCTTTCTATCGTCAAGGTGAATTTGTAGATTTATGTGCAGGACCTCACTTAATGAGTACAAAGGGAATCAAAGCGATTAAATTAATCTCTTCCTCAGGTGCTTACTGGAGAGGTAGCGAAAAAAACAAGATGTTAACTCGTGTTTATGGTACAGCGTTTACTAAAAATGCAGAACTTGAAGAGTATTTACAATACTTAGAAGAGGTAAAAAAACGCGATCACAATAAACTAGGACGTGAAATGGAAATATTCACATCAGTAGACGTAATCGGTCAGGGACTACCTCTTATCATGCCTAATGGTGCAAAAATGCTTCAAACATTACAAAGATGGATTGAAGATGAAGAAGAAAAACGTGGATATGTAAGAACAAAGACTCCTTTCATGGCAAAGAGTGACTTATATAAGATTTCCGGACACTGGGATCACTACAAAGAGGGAATGTTTGTACTTGGCGATGAAGAAGTGGATAAAGAAGTATTTG
>CAJJLI010000442.1 GCA_905192625.1 uncultured Clostridium sp.
AAATCACTGATTTTGATAAAATAAGTAAAGTTATTTTTGAAATAACGCAAAAAAGAGACTGTGACAAAAGCCCATAAAAGAAAGCCGCAAGAAAGGCTCTATAATTTATGGGACTGATGAGTCAAAATTGATTCTTCAGCCTCATTTTCATTTTCGGTATTAAAAAAAAATATCGTTCTCTAATATGATTAAATCACGACAAAATAAACAAACTAAGAGGACGATAAGTGGTATGAATGATTCTACAAATATGAATACAAAACAAGGAAAATAATATTCAAAAAAATCTGAGCTAGAATGAGTTTCATCCTGCTCAGATTTATCTTTTTGCATATTAGCCTCTATTGAAAATAGCTATTATTCTCCAATGACTTGTGCGTATACATCGTTGCAAGATGTTGCCTCTCCATTAGCAAATGATACTGAATAGATGATGCCTCGGCTTCATTTGTTGCAGTAAAGTTTGTTGCTCTTATTGTAATTCCATCAAGTTCCTTTTCCATAATCTAATCTGGTGGAATTGACGTATAATTCGCAATAAATGAATCAATTTTTTCACTTAGATCTGATACTTTTGGAGAATCAATTGATGATGTCGTTTCTGATGAATGAGTTTCATTAAGCAAAGAACTGTAAGAAGTTTCTGTTTCACTTGCTATTAGACTTTGTGAGGTTGACTCTTCGGTTTTGTTATACGAATCTTCAAAGGATGTTTTATGTAGTTTTACATTATTCAAAAAACCATCTATAGCCACAAAGTACTCAATTGATTCTTCATCATCATTCAGTAAAAATGTCATATTGTTTTTATACTTAAAGTTTATTAATTCGGGAAAAATATTTTTTAGCTCATCATCAGACACTTCAATATAAAATCCATTTCCAGACTTTTTCACTGTGTAAGGAAAACCAGGTGAATTATAATCATTATTTCCATAATCGATTATTTTTTTCTTTATCTATTCTAAAAGAAAACTCTCCTTCCCCTCGTTAGCAACACCATACCAATCACCATAGAAGTCTTTAGCTGGATCTACAGATAGAAAATAGCCTCCTACAAATCCAATTATAACCAACAAGTAAACCCTAATATTTTTATACTTTTTTCATAAATACCCTATTATGTTCGTTTTTTAATAATACAGTATAACGAATATTATGCATTGAAAATCAAGTTTGTGCCGCAAAGAACGAAGGTTTACTTGCATATTATTGTATTCAACTTTGTTCAATTTTACATCCTTTCCTACATATTACAAAATTGTTAGGATATAAATATAACTTAAAACGCTTTTTATATATTATAGTATGATATATTAATTTTGTTAGTAAAATAATAATGAAAAAGGAGATTAAAACAATGAAGAAGTTTTTAATTAGTGTAGTGTTTGGTATATCAGTTTTAAGTTTTGGTCAAATAAATGGTTATGCAGATGAGAATGGTTTTGAGATAGATGAAACTAATCAATCATTAATTAATGAGGCAATATCCAATGAAGAGTCTAATAGAGATTATATTGATGGTGTAATTAGAATGTTTGAAGATTCTGATAGTGCTGAAGAGTTCAACGCATCTTTAAATGAGAGTTTAACAGTTTTAAATTCCTATGATGCCGAACAAGATGCATTGTTGGAAGAGTATAAAGCGGACGTTGCCGAATTAGTTGATCCTTTTTATGTTGAACCAAAGTCTAAGATAGGTGCTAGATCATCGGTAACTCCTGCAAATCCAGTTTATGCGGCTGCAATTGCTGCATACAATAAAGGTATATCAATGGTTAAGAAAAAAGGTCACAATCAGACTGCTGCTTATATGAAGCACGCCATTATTTCTGCTGAGAATTACTATTGGAATCCAACATGGAAACCTTCGACATATGTTAATAAAAACGATAGCTGGGCAAAGACTGTAGACGGCGAGGAGTTAATGACCGCTTATTATTCTAGACTTAAAAAAGAAGCATTTTCTACAGGTAAAAAATCTGGTTCTTTCTCAGGAAGTTATACATTTCTAAGCGGCCAACTTCACACAGCATTACGTGGAGTTAGTTACACAGTAACTTATAAGAAACAAGCCAATGGAAATTATTGGACTCAAGTAAAGGTTACGGATATATTTGATTTCAAATGGGAGCTAAATGGTTATGATGGCAACTTCGAGGTGGGATTTGGAAACAATTATTGTTATGCAATGCAAAGAGCAGGCTTTATCATTCCTTATAAAATCGAAGTGATCCACGAAGTTTCTAGATAGTATAAAAAGAGATGAGCTTTACGCTTATCTCTTTTTGTTTAAGATATATATAATGGATTTTACTAGTGCACCCAAGAAAAGTATCAGGGCTAATACCTTAAAAACTACACCAAGTTCCCAGTTGATTGATCCTTCTCTTAAAAGCTCCTGTTTTTGGGATTTGCTTAGTCCTTCAACGCTTACAGGAATCCAATTTACACTTAAATAGACACCTATAAGTAGCGAAATCATTGAATATATATATAGGATTCTTATTTTTAAACCTTTTAAAAAGTTGATCATCTTAGCACTCCTTTACAAACTATTATATCAGAAAGCTAGCTTTAAATAATTATCGCTAATATAATTTAATAATTTGTGAGTACTTTTTATAAGAGGTTACTTTTGTCCGACCACTTGGTTATGTTAGCTATTTTAATATTCCTAATTTTATCATAGCCAACCTTATTACCACCAGCATATATTTCTAGTTCATCATGTCCCCTAAATATGGCCAACTATATCAGGAAAGTAATTCCCATCTCGATCATGCTCTTCAATTTAGATAGCTACTGATTTGTTCTTGAGTGTTGCCTGATTTAAAGTTTCGGCGATCTCATTAACATCCATCTGGAACTTTTGAATTGGTTTACTTCTTTCAATAGTTCTTTCTCCATCAATTGCTTTGGTATGTTCTGTAAGATAATAATCAATGCAGTCCCATTTTATACAAGATTGTGGGAAGAAGTGCCAAAGACAG
>CAJJLI010000443.1 GCA_905192625.1 uncultured Clostridium sp.
CTACGATGGCAACCGTAAGTTCGGGGGAAGGCTCATCTGCGGGCGAACGGAAGGGTAAAACATTTAGAAGAATATATGGACACTGATTTTTTCCTCATGTATGGTGTTTTTGAATCTGGTAAGTTAATTGGTGCAGTGATGGTTACTCAGGATGATAATTCTTTACCAGAAATCCAAGATGTGTTTGTTTTAGAACATTACCGTGGAAGACATTACGCAAGAATTTTATTGGAAAAGGCTATGAGTATTCTGAATCAAAAGGGATATGAAAAAGTAACGTTATGTGTGCAAACGCATAATAATACTGCGCTAAGAGTATATCGTTCATTGGAATTTGTAATTGATGGTGAGGAGAAACGTTTTTTAAGATATATATAGAAATATATAGTATATATTCTTTAAAGAAACATCAGATTTCTAGTATTTTGATATTTAAAATGATGCTTATAAAATGATGCTTTTAAAATCGTTCTTTTAGAAAGAGTTTCTTCAAAATGGAACGGAAGTATGAAGTGCACCCCAAATGTTAGACACAAAAAAAACATTTGAAGGTGTACTTTTTACATATAAAAATTTAAATTTCAGTATCCCATTTTCCAGGATTCGTATCATCCACAATTGTATGGTTAACAATTTCTAGATAGTGAGCAGCTTTATTTTGTAAATATTCAACCCGTTCCTTTGCTTCTTTTAGTTGACGTTCTGCAATTTCTTTTTGGTCTAATATTATTTGATATCGTTCTTGAATGGTAGATTCGCCTTTTAAGCATAAATCAACATATTCTTTCATTGATTCTATAGACATACCAGTTCCTTTTAAATACTTAATACCTTTTAACCAATTGATGGACTCCTCATTAAAAAGACGAATATTGTTTTTATCACGTATAACACTTGGTACTAGTCCTTTGTCTGTATAGTACCGAATCGTATGTTCTGTTAGATCTAAAAGCTCAGATACTTCTTTCACTGTATACAAATTTTTCACTCCTTATAAAAAAGTCTTGACTTCGAGTAACACGAAGGTGCTAGAGTAACTATAGCACATGAGGTATGTGTATGCAACTAAGTTAGATAATTGGTTCATGAGAAGTCAAGGGGAAAGAAAAATCACTTTCACTCCCAAAGATTTCGTAGTGAGACTTCTAGCGGAATAATTGTGTTGCCATAGGTGGCGGAATGAGAGGTAAATATGAAAAATGTAACTTTAAATAATGGAGTTGAAATGCCAATCCTTGGATTCGGTGTTTACCAAATCACAGATGCAAACGATTGTGAGCAAGCTGTTTATGATGCTTTAATGAGTGGATATCGGTTAATAGATACCGCGGCTGCATACATGAATGAAGAGGCAGTTGGACGTGCAATCAAGAAAAGTGGAATTCCTCGTGAGGAGCTTTTTATCACCACAAAGTTATGGATTCAAGATGCAGGATATGAAAGTGCTAAGAAAGCGTTTCAGAAATCTTTAGATCGACTCGGTTTAGAATATCTAGATTTATACTTAATTCATCAGCCATTTAATGATTATTATGGTGCATGGCGTGCAATGGAAGAGCTGTACAAGGAAGGAAAAATTCGTGCAATTGGAGTTGCAAATTTCATGCCAGATCGTCTTGTTGATTTAATAGCTCATAATGAAGTGGTGCCGGCCATCAATCAAGTGGAAGTAAATCCATTTTGCCAACGTGTAGAGGATCAAAAACTTATGGAAGTTAAAAATGTTCAGATACAATCATGGGGACCATTTGCTGAAGGTAGGAACAATATGTTTGAAAATGAAACGCTAAAAGCAATTGGTGCGAAATATAATAAATCGGTAGCGCAGGTAATATTAAAATGGTTAATTCAACGCGATATTGTTTGTATCCCTAAATCTGTACATCAAAATCGTATTGAAGAAAATATCAATGTTTTTGATTTTACATTAAGCACAGAGGATATGGAATTAATTTCAACATTAGATACAAAACAAAGTTGTTTCTTCTCACATTATGATCCTGAAATGGTGGATTGGCTTGGTAATGTTAGATACGATGTGTAAATTATTCGTTCATCCCTTGATTCAGCATGGGAATCACGAGACCTTATTAGATGATTTAAAGTAGAACTATAATGAATTATGTTCTGCATAAGCACAATTTTATCTTCAAACAAAAAGGTATTAAAAATTAGGAAAACGGAATGTTAAAAGTTGATAAATCATAGGCAATAGCCTAGGACTTTGTCTACAGTCTGAAACCAGCATAACCTGCTGGTTTTTATTATTTTATAAAAGATTCCATTTAATTTTAAATATTTTAATATTTCTAATATTTGAAAACAGGAATAATTAAATTTTAAATTTTAATTTGTATATTATTTTCCAAATATGTTACTATTAGTATAAAATACATTGTAATTGAATTTTTAGGAGGCCTGAGATGGAGATTAAACCATATGTAAGAAAGACACAATATTATGAAACAGATCAAATGGGAATTATACATCACGCAAATTATATCCATTGGTTTGAGGAAGCTAGAGTTGATTATATGGAACAATTGGGCTTTAGCTATAAAAAATCAGTTGAAGTTGGAATCGACTTTGCAGTACTAGGAATTCATTGCGAATATCGATCTATGACCAAATTTGGAGATACCGTTGAAATCGGAATTAAAATTACGGAATTGACACCATTTAAAATGACCATACAGTATGAAATAACCGATTCAATTACTCATGATGTGCGTGTTGTTGGAGAAAGTAAACATTGTTATTATGATGGGGTGAGGAAACGTCCAACATCTTTAAAGAAGGTGCTTCCAGAGTTGTATGATATCTTTATGGAGGTGTATGAAGCGGATAATCAAGCTTAAATGCGCAATTTAAATACACAACAAATTTTAAATTACAACAATGCATAATTTACAAAATAAAGTATAAAATTATAACTAATAAAAAAATACCATCTATCTTTGACCTACTTTTGGGTCAATTCATGATAGATGGT
>CAJJLI010000444.1 GCA_905192625.1 uncultured Clostridium sp.
TTACGGCTGTGTTGATGGTTCGTCGAGTACCTGGCGGGATTTTCATTGGGATGGGATGCAGTAAGTATCGACGGTAAAATCTATGGTGTTCCTATGGAAATCGCCAGCGGTGCTGTTACATATATTAGACAAGATTGGCTTGATCGACTTGGTTTAAAAGCTCCTACAAATTATGATGAGTTTATTGAAGTATTACGTCAATTCCGTGATAATATCGAAGAATGTAAGGTTCCTTTGACTTCACCTGGTCTTAAGGCAAATGCCAATTTACCTGAGTTTTACCAAGGTGCTAGCTACGATTTCGTTAAGGTTGGCGATACATGGGTAGATGGATTTGCTCAGGATAATATGGCTGCAGCTCTACAAAGAATGCGCGATGCTTATGCAGAAGGTTTAATCGATCTAGAAGTTGTAACAAATACTACATCCAATTGTCGTGATCAGTGGTATTCAGGTAGCGTTGGTGTATTCAATTATTGGGGTGGTCTATGGGGACAAACATTAACAGAACGTCTTCAAGTTAATGTTCCTGAAGCCAATGTTCTAGCAATGGATCCGATTGAAAATGCTGTTTACTACTATTCTGTTCCATCCGTATTATGTATTTCTGCCGATGTTCCTGCAGAAAAGACAGCACAGATTTTTAAATATTTCTTTGATTACATGCACGATGGCAAAGAAGGCCAAGTACTATTTGAAAGTGGCGTTGAAGGCCTTCACTGGGAACAAGATGGTGAGTATAGAAAGCCACTTCCTACCTTATCCAATCCTGATGAAGTTTTGAATAAGGCTTGGATTACTCCTTGGATGACGATTTCACCTCTTGAATTAACAGACAAGAAGATACAGTTAGAAGAACCAGTTTCTTATTCCTTAAGTGTATTAGAAAAATATGCGGAACAAAAAGTTGCTTTCCCAGTATCCAATACCCTTAACAAAATTGTATCTGACTTAACATTAGTTCGTGAAGAAATCCTTGCTAAAGTTGTTATGGGGGACATGACAGTGGAAGAAGGAATGGAAAAATACAACAAAGAAGCTGACGAACTTAACGTAGAACAGGTACTAAAAGAATTAAATAATCAACAATAACGATTCATGATATGGTCCTAGTAAAATTGTAAAATTTATATAAACGAAGTAAAAGCTCCTTACCTTTTGGAATTAAATTTCACATTCCAATAGGTAAAGAGCTTTCTTTTTTATTAAATGGCAGGTTGTTTGCTTGTTTGTTCTTTAAACCCACACATCCAGTCTGCCTTTGTATAGTAAATAATAAATACAACTGAACTAATAAACCATGTCAGTGGATAAGCCCAGAAAATCACACGAATATCTGGTATGATTTTAACCATAGTAACGATGTAAGTGATTCGAATTGCACACCAACTAACAAGCATTACAAACATAGGAATCGTTGATTTGCCGGCTCCTCGTAAAATACCAGAAAGGCAATGGGATAAGGCAAGCAAACAGTAAAACAAAGCTTCGGTTCTGATTTGCATCACTCCTATTTCAACAACTTCTGGCTGGTTGTTAAATAATCGTATTAAGATAGGTGCAAAAATCCATAAAATCGCACCGACAGCTTCTGCAAGTAGCACCCCTGTTATAATACCAAATCGCGCTCCTTTTTTGGCACGGTCATAATTTTTAGCACCAAGATTTTGTCCAATAAATGTTGTAAGTGCAACACTAAAGCTTGTAATTGGTAAGAATGCAAAACCTTCTAACTTTGAATAACTTCCACATCCCGCCATAGCGATGGAACCAAAATCATTTATGCTTGATTGTACAATAACGTTAGCAAAACCGATTACAGAGTTTTGAACCCCAGTTGGTATGCCCATCTTTAATATCTTGCTTAGCATGTTTTTTTGAATACGAATTTTTTTAATTTCTACCTTATGAACTCCATCTACCCTCATAAGTTTCACGAAAGATAAGATTGCACTTAAAAACTGTGAAATAACCGTCGCTACTGCTGCGCCACCAATTCCATACCCTAGTACTGCTACAAATAATAAGTCCAAAACTACATTGGTTATTGCTGATAAAATAAGATAATAGAGTGGATGTTTACTATCTCCAACTGCTTGAAAGATTCCCATACAGGTATTGTACATTACAATTCCAATACCACCTGCAAAGTATAAGCGAAAGTATTTTATAGATTCTGGCAATACGTCCACTGGTGTGCCCATCATTTTAAGCAGATACGGTGTTAAGCCCATCCCCGCTACGGTTACGAAAACTCCAGCCAATAAACCAAATGCAATCGTAGTATGTACTGCAATTTTTAGATCTTTTATGTTTTTTTCGCCGAAATACCTAGCGATTATAACACCTGCACCAACAAAAATACCATTGATAAAACCAACAATTAAAAATATCAAACTCCCTGAAGAGCTAACTGCTGCTAGTGCGTTTTTACCAAGTACATTCCCTACCACCAAGGAATCGGCCACATTATAAAGTTGCTGAAACAAATTGCCTAAAAATATTGGCATTGCAAATAAAATAATTTTTTTTGAGATTTTTCCCTCTGTCACCGCTATTACCTTCCCGTCCGTAAATTCTAATGCCATGCAAATCTGCCACTATCCTCAGAAGATATTTCTCTTAAGTAATAAGTGTTTTCAAGTCTTATTATTCATGCTTTAATTTTGCCCTTACGCATGAAAAAGCACCTACCTTTTGGGTAGACGCCTTGATTCATAATCTTATTCTTTTCTATGAAAATTGCTTCTTTATTTAGGCATTTAACTACACGCAATATCTTTCGCTTATTTTCCTATCTTATTACATAATCCTATCAGAATTGGAAATAAACCTTATTTAAATATGATATCTTTAAATACTATACTTCTTTTTCTGATATATGGCAATAGGTTTTTGGAATTTACGTCCATTTTTCAGTTATATTTAATACATATCAAGAATATGAGAATAATAAATATCTTTAATGAAAGACTAACTTTAGTT
>CAJJLI010000445.1 GCA_905192625.1 uncultured Clostridium sp.
AGAGCAGTAGAGAGAGCAGTACCAATCATTCTACTTTTGTTCACATTGATACCGCTTGCTTTTGCAAAGTTCGGATTTGCGCCCGCCGCACTCATTGCAATTCCTGTTTTACTACGCATAAACAGGAAGATTAAAAAACATAGGAAAAAGAAAAATAATAATAAGCCAGTTGGTACTACGATACCCGTTTCTTTATTACCAATCGTAAATGAAGCAGTTCGATTCATAATTTCGCTAAAGCTATGCTCTAAACTAATGGTATTTCGCGCGCCTTCTCCACCTATGGGCCATTTGATATCTCCATTTTGAAATGGAAGAGTGACCCATAAAATATTCATAAAGGCTATTATTGAAAATCCAACATAGGTGGATACCGTCATTTCCGAACCTTTTACACGGTTGAGTAAGATCCCATATCCAATACCAACGAACCAAGCAATACCTGCAGACAAAACCATGGCAAATAAAAGAGAAACCCAAGCACCCAAGGTTTTATTTTCACTAAAAATCGAGAGATTTGCAATGTTAAGTTCCAGTGCAACTAAAGATCCAAACAATCCGCAAACGATGCCTAGACTTACACCAAAGTTTGGTCCGATGCCACATTGAATGGCCGGGACCATTGCTAGTACAAGAATTCCATACATTCCCCACCTGCGAAGTACATTACTAAGTAAGGCGAAAATATCCATCTTGTATAATCCAGCTGCAATCAGTACAAAGATGAAAAAGGTAAAAATGATTAATCTTGGTAAGCCGATGGAATGATACATATTATTTATTCGTTTACTCATAGGAAGTCACCTCCTGTAAGACACCTGACATTGCTAGACCGAAAGCAGCGTCAGTATCCTCTGGCTTCATTACACGAACTAACCTTCCTTCAGAAACAATTGCAATGCGATCACAAAGACTGCGAAGTTCGTTTAGTTCCGAACTAACGATTAGTATAGTGATCCCTTCTTCTCGATTTAATTTAACCAGAAGTTCAATCACCAATTTTTTGGCGCCAATGTCGATACCTCTCGTTGGTTCTGAAACGATTAGTAGTTTTGGTGATAAGGTTAGTGCGCGAGCAAGGCATACTTTTTGCTGATTACCACCTGATAAAGTGCCAACGGCTTGGTTTGGTCCAGTACATCGGATATCTAGGGTTTGAATCATTTGATTTGCATGCTGTTTTGCTTCTTTTTTATTATACAATTTAGTAAATCCTAGATTATGTAGAAACTTACCTTGAACCTGTTGCGCAGAAAAGATTATGTTTTCTTCTATGGAATTGTTCAATAATAATCCTACACCGCGGCGATCCTCAGACAAAAAAGCAATTCCTTTTTTAAGTGCATCTCCTAGGACTTTGGTTTTTATTTCATCCCCATCAAAGCGAATTAAGCCTTCGGATTCGTATAATCCCATAATTCCATTTGGAATACCAAGCTTACCTTGACCTGCAAGGCCACCAATACCAAGAATTTCACCACGTCTTACGGATAATTCGATTTGTTTGACCTTTTCACCAGGCATGTTGACAGAATAGTTTTTAAGTTCTAATATAATATCTTCGTCGTTTAAAAGCCGTGTATCAATAGAATCATCTAAGAGCTTCTCTACTTTCCGACCAATCATCATTTCTGCAATTTTTACAGCGTTCGTGTCCTTTGTTAAAACCCTGCTTACGAAAGAACCATCTCTTAATATGGTCATACTATCCGTAACTTGCATAACTTCATCAATTCGATGTGTAATAAAGATGATTGCAATTCCTTTTGAAGCAAGTAGACGCATGGTGTCTAAAAGGCGTTCTGCTTCACTTTCCGTTAAAACAGCAGTAGGCTCATCAAAGATAAGAAGTTTTATTCCAGTTTTATCAATTTCTCTAGCTATTTCGATAAACTGCATATAACCAACTGGAAGTCCTTTCACCTTAATATATTCTTCAATCGTTAGTCCTATGGAATCCAGCGCTTTTCTCGCATCTTTTGCCATAGCAGTTTGATTTAAATTCTCAAGTGATTTGCTTAAAACTCGACTTAGAAATGTTGGAGTTGTGATTTCACGTCCTATCTTAATATTTTCTGTAATAGTAAACCCTGGAAGTAACATAAATTCTTGATGAACCATACCAATACCAAGTTCCATTGCTTTTTGAGGATTTTCAATTGTAACTGGGTTTCCATCAATTTCAATCGTTCCTTCAAAACCACCAGTATTATGAACCACGGGCATACCGAATAATATGTTCATTAAGGTAGATTTTCCTGCTCCATTCTCCCCCATAAGTGCATGTATTTCACCAGGAGTGATACTTATATTAATGTTCTTTAGTACTTGGTTTCCATAGTATTCTTTCGAAATATTATCCATTCTAAGAGCATATTTCGTTTCCATACAATACCTCCTTCAATAAGAAAACAACGGTTCCCGGCGATGATACTATTTTTGCGGGAACCGATGTCTATACTTATATGTATTTGCAATAACCGATATCTGTACTTATATGTACTTGCAATAATTAAAAATCATAAAATGGACAGAGGAGAAGATAGAAATTCTCTAAGGTGCCCTTTGTTTCATCCTTATAGTTAGAAACCACAACTTCTTGACCGCCAGCTACTTCATTGAAGATTTTGAAAAGTACATCCTCGTCTACAGTACCCTTGGTACGACCTTCACAAAATTCAATAGCATATTTTACTCCAGACTCTACCATTAACATGTTAACTGGTACACTCCATGTAGACATTCTACCAGTATTCTCATACTCAGCAACCTTTGTAGTAATGGAGTCTAGCATATACTTTACATCGCCTTCATGACCAGTAACATCAATACCCATTGCTGCTGGAAAACCGTGGTATGGGGATGGACAGCACTGTTGAGGGAATATAGCTTTTTGTTCCGCGATTGTACGTATTAAAGGTTCTTGCATAGAGCAGTTCGTACTAAAGAATGCAGTATCTTTACCATATTGTTTTACATA
>CAJJLI010000446.1 GCA_905192625.1 uncultured Clostridium sp.
TTAAAAGACGAGGCCAGACCGAGGCTAATCGGGAACACCGTGCGCTGACCGTGCATAAAAAAAGATTAATTGGTACTACAAGAATTAATCCAGAACAAGTGTTAGCACAGTTAGCAACGAGAGGAAGAGGATTAACAAAGGCTGAGGTTGAAGAAAGAAGAGAACAATATGGAAGCAATGAGATTACAAAGCAACAAAAGGTGTCTCTTGCAAAGCGACTTTTTGAAGCATTTATAAATCCGTTCACAGGAATATTATTATTTCTAGCAGTTGTTTCTTTCATGCTTGATGTCGTTTTGGCAAAGCCAGGTGAAAAAAATCCTACGACTGTAATTATTATCACAGGGATGGTTTTAATCAGTGGATTACTAAAGTTTATACAAGAAACTCGATCTGGAAATGCGGCGGAAGCTTTGCTAAAGCTTATAAACACAACATGTACCGTGGAGCGTAATGAAATAGGGATCAGTGAAATACTACTGGATGAGGTAGTTGTTGGTGATATCGTTCATTTAGCGGCAGGGGACATGGTACCAGCAGATCTTAGAATAATAAAAGCAAAAGATTTATTTATCAGTCAATCGGCATTGACTGGAGAGAGTGAACAAGTAGAAAAAGTTTCCGATAGATCAACAAAGGAAGAGTCACTAACTAGCTATAATTGCCTTGCTTTTATGGGGAGTAATGTAATTAGTGGTTCCGCAACAGGTGTAGTTGTTGCAACCGGTGATGATACTTTATTTGGTTCAATGGCAAGAGACATTGGAGGAGAACCTATTGAAACTAGTTTTCAAAAAGGTGTTAATTCAATTTCTTGGGTTCTCATTCGCTTTATGTTAGTTATGGTTCCAGTAGTATTTTTTCTTACAGGATATACGAAAGGAAATTGGATTTCCGCATTTACATTTGCAATATCAATTGCAGTAGGTTTAACGCCTGAAATGTTACCGATGATAGTTACTACATGCCTTGCAAAAGGCGCTGTTTCAATGTCAAAGAAGAAGACTGTTATTAAAAACTTAAATTCAATTCAAAATTTTGGAGCAATGGATATTCTTTGTACTGATAAGACAGGAACGATTACTCAAGATAAGGTAGTACTTGAATACCATTTAGACATTGAAGGAAATGAAGATAAAAGAGTACTTCGCCATGCGTATTTAAATAGTTATTTTCAAACTGGTTTAAAAAATTTGATTGATAAAGCAGTGATTGAAAAAACAGAAGAAGAAGGTATTGAGGATAAGGTACTAAAAGAATTAAAACACAGTTATGAAAAAGTAGATGAAATACCATTTGATTTTAACCGCAGGAGAATGAGCGTTGTAGTAGCAGATAAGAACGGAAAAACTCAGATGGTTACAAAAGGTGCCGTTGAGGAAATGCTTGAATGCTGTACTTTTGTAGAACTAAGAGATTCAGTGGTACCACTAACTTTAGAGATGAAGGAAAGAGTTCTAGATACCGTAAATAGATTAAACGACGATGGATTACGTGTTATTGCAGTAGCTCAAAAGACCAATCAATCACCAGTGGGTGCATTTTCCGTTGCAGATGAATCTGATATGGTTTTAATTGGATATTTAGCTTTACTGGATCCACCAAAAGAAACCACTGCAGATGCAATTAAAGCCCTAAGTGAGTATGGTGTTGGGGTGAAGATTCTAACAGGGGATAATGAAAGAGTTACGAGAAGTATCTGTAAGATGGTTGGACTACGTGTTGATAATTTATTGCTAGGCTCAGATATTGAGAAAATGTCAGCAAAGCAATTAAAGAAAGCAGTTGAGGAAACAACCGTATTTGCTAAATTATCACCTTCACAAAAAGCGGATATTGTGACTATTTTACGTGAAAATGGTCATACAGTAGGATTTATGGGAGATGGCATTAATGATGCAGCAGCAATGAAAGCAGCAGATGTTGGAATCTCTGTAGATACAGCTGTTGATATCGCTAAAGAATCTGCAGATGTTATTCTTCTTGAGAAGGATTTAATGGTTTTAGAAGAGGGAATCATTGAAGGTAGAAAAACCTATGCGAATATGATTAAGTATATTAAAATGACTGCTAGCTCCAACTTTGGAAATATGTTTTCGGTATTATTTGCAGCAGCATTGATTCCATATGTACCAATGGCACCAATTCACTTAATTTTACTAAACCTAATCTATGATGTATCGTGTACAGCGATTCCTTGGGATAATGTAGATGAAGAGTTTATAAAAAAACCAAGGAATTGGGACGCTTCTAGCATAAGTAAATTTATGTTATGGATAGGGCCAACAAGTTCCATCTTTGATATTACAACCTATGCACTTAGTTATTTTATTCTTTGTCCGAAATTTGTACCAGGGGCAAATGGTAGATTATTTCATCAAATTCCAGTTGGTGAGGCGGAGGTTAGAAGTATCTATATCATGATGGCTCAATCTATGTGGTTTGTTGAGTCTATGTGGACACAGACCTTAGTGATTCATATGATACGTACGAAGAATATTCCATTTATTAAAAGTAATGCTTCCTTGCAATTAACAACACTTACGGGTCTAGGGATAGCGTTGCTTACCATAATACCATTTACAGCGTTTGGAGCAAATATTGGACTTTATCCGATTCCAGGTGAATTCTTTTTATGGTTGGCGCTGACAGTGGTTGCATATATGATGTTAGTTACAATAGTAAAAAATATTTATGTTAAGAAATATGGAGAGTTATTATAACGAATTCTAAATTATAGGAAATAGAAGCTTTGCACTATAAATAAAAATCGTTTCCAGTGGATTCTGTACGCAAAAAGGAGTATGTTTAAAAGCGATAGTGCATATCAGTAAAATTAACGGTGAAGGTACCCTAAAATACAGATGTTATTAAATAAGGCTGCCACAAATTAGAGATAGTTTGTGGCAACCTTTTTTGCTTGGGCCAGGCATGGCACTAATCTAGCTAGTGAAAGTCTAGCCACGGGTATTTACCGCC
>CAJJLI010000447.1 GCA_905192625.1 uncultured Clostridium sp.
TAGCTGTTGTTACACACATTGGGATGAATACTGAAGTAGGCCATATTGCTAAAATGATTATGGAAGATGAAA
The DNA here is from genome assembly GCA_905192625.1 of uncultured Clostridium sp. GTDB lineage: Bacteria > Bacillota > Clostridia > Lachnospirales > Lachnospiraceae > Lachnoclostridium. The sequence continues at coordinate 73 of CAJJLI010000447.1, forward strand.
CAAGAGAAACTCCCTTGCAAAAACGATTGGCCAAAACTGGTAAGGCACTAGGTATCGCTGCCTTATCCATCTGTATCATTATTTTCATTCTTGGTACCATACAAGGACGTCCAGTTTTTGATATGTTTATGACAAGTGTTAGCTTAGCAGTGGCTGCCATTCCAGAAGGCTTACCTGCAATCGTAACAATCATGCTCTCTCTTGGTGTACAACGTATGGCAAGAAAGAAGGCCATCATAAGGAAACTTCCAGCAGTAGAAACACTAGGAAGTGCAACCTTTATATGTTCAGATAAAACAGGAACCCTCACACAAAATATTATGACCGTAACAAAAATTGCCTCCGTTGAAGGAGTTTGCGATGAAAAAACGCCATTTGCTAGCTTTCTCTTAGAAAATGCAGCCCTATGCAACGATGCTCAGATGCAAAAGAAAAATGGTGAAGTATTTGGAGAGCCAACGGAAAAAGCACTTGTTCTTGCTGCCTCAAGAAATGGACTTCTTAAATACGATCTCGATCGTAAAAATAAACGTGTTTTTGAAATTCCCTTTGACTCTACAAGAAAATTAATGACAACCGTGCATACAACAAAAGATGGTACTTGTTGCTCCATTACCAAAGGTGCTTTCGATGTTTTACTAAAAAAATGTAGTCATATCTATATCAACGGAAAAGTGCTTCCAATGACAGATATACATAGAACAAGGCTAAGTCATATTAATTTATCCCTGACCGAAGAAGCTCTCCGAGTTATCGCTATTTCATACAAAGATTTAAATAAAGTGCCAACAAGCTCAAAGGATCTTGAAACAGGCTTAACTCTTGTTGGACTCTTAGGTATGATTGACCCACCACGAGCAGAAGTAAAAGATGCTGTTTCATTGTGTAAATCTGCAGGAATTACACCAGTTATGATCACTGGAGATCACATCTCCACTGCTTGTGCAATCGCAAAACAATTAGGCATACTTACAGAAAATGAATATATGAATTATAAAAACGCTTCCTCTGCACCAGCAATTGGCAATCGACAACGCAAGGAATCTTTAAAGAAACCTGCAATTACAGGGGAAGAAATTGATCAACTTACTCCAAAAGAATTTGAAGATAATATATATCAGTATCGTGTATTTGCAAGAGTTTCCCCAGAACACAAAGTGCGAATCGTAAAAGCCTTACAAAATCATGGTGAGATCGTTGCAATGACTGGTGATGGTGTGAACGATGCTCCTGCCCTAAAAGCTGCAGACATTGGCTGTGCCATGGGCTTATCTGGTACCGACGTTGCTAAAAATGCTGCAGATATGATCTTAATGGATGATAATTTTGCTACCATCGTATCCGCCGTTAAAGAAGGTCGCGGAATCTATGACAATATAAGAAAGTCCATCCACTTTTTATTGTCCAGTAACATCGGTGAAATCATAACAATTTTTGTTGCTATCCTATTTGGTTTGCCAACTCCTCTCGTAGCCGTGCAATTGTTATGGGTAAATCTTGTAACAGATTCTCTTCCTGCAATCTCATTGGGTGTTGAGAAAGCTCCAGACGATATTATGAAGAAACCACCACTTTCACCGAAAAAAGGAATGTTTTCGGATGGATTGATTTTTAAAATTATATTTGAGGGTGCAATGATTGGATGTTTAGCATTGATTGCCTACATCATCGGGAATCAGACGATGTGTTTTGCAGTGTTAAGTTTATCTCAACTCTTCCATGCCTTTAATATGAGAAGTGAACACTCGATTTCAAGAATTGGTCTTTTCTCCAATGCTAAAATGGTGTATTCCTTTGTTATATGTGCCTTCCTACAAGTTATCGTAATTTCATTTCGACCACTTGCCGAGGTATTTAATGTTGTGCCACTCTCCTTGTCTCAATGGGGTACTGTAGTAGCACTTGCATTTGTTCCGATTATAATTGTAGAATTGCAAAAACTAGTTACTCACAAGTTCTAGATTCGTTTCTTAAATAGAATTTCATGAATAGAGCTGTCATGAATGGAGCTACTTTAAGCGAGTTTCATGAATAGCGTCCATGAATAGAGTTACTTTAATCAGGTTTCATGAATAGCGTCCATGAATAGAGTTACTTTAATCAAGCTTCATGAATAGCGTCCATGAGTAGTGTTTCAAAAAAAAGCTGTTATAAACGATTGTTTCATTTCCGTGTCTTTGATTGATTCAAAGAACGTACACGAAACAAACTACCGTTTATAACAGCTTTGCTTATTCTAACTTCAAGATTACATAGGATACTACATAATCTCTGTATTATAGTGATCTCGCTCACCACCAATAAACTTTGCTCTTGTTCTCGCACAAACAAGATTTGCCTGCCCGATTGCTCTTACTTGTAATCTTACTGGAACTGCTACTTTTTTCAAATGCATTCCAATTAAGGTATCTCCAATATCCATTCCAGCATGTGCCTTGATTTCTTCTACCGCTACAGGCGATTGAAATCCATCATAGCAAACCGTTGCAAAAGCACCACCAGCTTTTAACTGAGGTCTTACATTTACTATTTCATAATTATAATGTCTAGCTGCAGCTTCTTCAATGATAATTGCACGGTTTAAATGTTCACAGCATTGTGCCGCTAAGAATATACCTTTTTCTTTAACGACTGGATATACCCCCTGAAATACCGCTGTTGCAACTTCAAGAACAGATTCTGATCCAATCTTATGTCCTGTAATTTCGCTCGTTGAGCAACCGATGACTAATATATCATTTTCTTTTAATTTTGCTGTGTCTATCAGTTCAATGACTGCTGTCTTCATATCATTAGAAATCTTGTCTAACATAACGTCCCTCTTTTCCTATCTTTCATAAAATACTTCACTTGTCGCGTTATATAAAATTATAACCTCATTTCTCCAATAT
>CAJJLI010000448.1 GCA_905192625.1 uncultured Clostridium sp.
GGCGTCCCTTATAAATATACTTTAAATTCTCGAAACCTTTATTTACTCTCTACCAAATTCAGATAAAATCAAATCTTTGTTACGATCAAGCACCGTTTGAATACTCCATGCATGAACAAATAATAAAAGTGGATTGTCTCTCATATCCTTAATCCTTTTCGTATCTGATGTAACACTTAGAGCTGTAACATCTATAGAATCATTTTCAATCCAGCGAATATACTCATATGGGAGTGGTTCCAATCGAACTTCTACACCATACTCTGTCTCTAATCGGAATTTTAGAACATCAAATTGTAGTACACCTACTACACCAACAATGATCTCTTCCATACCAGAATTAAACTCTTGGAAAATCTGTATTGCACCTTCTTGTGCTATCTGAGTGACACCTTTGATAAACTGTTTTCTTTTCATGGTATCCACTTGTCTAAGTTTTGCAAAATGTTCTGGTGCAAAGGTTGGAATTCCTTCATATTCAAACTTCTGATTGGTTGAACAAATCGTATCACCGATGGAGAATATACCTGGATCAAACACACCTATAATATCCCCTGCATACGCTTCTTCTAATATCTTACGTTCTTGCGCCATTAACTGTTGTGGCTGAGATAAACGTAGTTTCTTATTCCCTTGAACATGAAATACTTCTTCTTCTGCATCGAATTTACCAGAGCAAATACGCATAAAGGCAATTCTATCTCTGTGTGCTTTGTTCATATTCGCTTGTATTTTAAATACAAAGGCAGAGAAGTCATTTTTTAATGGATCAATAATACCAATATCCGATTTTCTTGAAAGCGGAGTTGTAGTCATATCTAAAAAGTGTTTTAAAAAGGTTTCAACACCAAAATTCGTTAAGGCAGATCCAAAAAATACTGGTGTTAATTCACCTGCACGAACCTGTTCAAGATCAAACTCACTACTTGCTCCATCAAGCAGCTCGATTTCTTCGGATAAAATATCATGATATTCTTTTCCAATCAAATCATCTAGGGAAGCATCGCCGATTGTAGCTTCCATAGTCTCAACTTCTTTTTGCCCATTATTTGCAGCGATAAAACGAGTAATTGTCTCAGTGTTTCTATCATAAACACCTTTGAAATTCTTACCTGATCCAATTGGCCAATTGATAGGACAAGTACGTATTCCTAATACCGTCTCAATTTCATCTAATAATTCAAATGTATCTCTAGCTTCACGATCCATTTTATTAATAAATGTAAAGATTGGAATATGACGCATTACGCATACTTTAAATAATTTCTTTGTTTGATTTTCAACACCCTTAGATGCATCGATAACCATGACTGCAGAATCTGCTGCCATAAGAGTTCGATAAGTATCCTCTGAGAAGTCTTGATGCCCTGGTGTATCCAGTATATTGATGCAATAATTGTCATAGTTAAATTGCATTACGGATGAGGTAACAGAGATACCTCTCTGCTTTTCAATCTCCATCCAATCCGATACTGCATGTTTTGCAGTCTTTTTTCCTTTTACTGAACCCGCTAAATTAATTGCACCACCATAAAGTAATAATTTCTCTGTTAATGTCGTTTTACCGGCATCTGGGTGAGAAATAATAGCAAAGGTTCTTCTTTTTTCTATTTCCTTCGTAAAATCAGTCACAAGACTTCCTCCAAATCTATTAATCTATACAAGGAGAATGTGCAATCCAATCATAATAAGCAAGTTACAGTGATAGGATTACACATTCTTACTCTTAGCATTCCATATTTAAACTATTTTATAATATACTACTTAAAATGCTTTTGTCAAGTAATCTCATAAAATCTATATCTTTAAAGAAATATGGTTTCTTAGCTTAATATAAACAATTTTTATTTAGAGGATTGATTGGTGAATTTCATTATTTTATTCATTTATTATAGCAGAATTAATTATAATATCATATGCCTTATTCATTACTAAGAATTCCTCAATTATCTCTCTACCGTAATAAGTTTCAAACTCCTCAGTCGTCATAAATCCATTCACTTGTGCGTACTCTTCTACTCCACTCTTATATTCTTCTTCCGTCAATACGATACCTTCTTTTTTTAATACTTCCTTTAAAAAATAATTTGTTTTCACTTGTATTTCAGCTGCCTTCGCCATTTCGGAGTAAAACGTCTCTTCATCCATTCCAAAATAATAACTCGCAAATGTAGCTAAATCAAGCCCGTAGTAACCCGCATAAGATTCATACTCAGAAAGCATCTCTGCTTTTTTTGACTCGACCTCTTCCAATGAAATATTAATAAAAGTAGCGTTATTAATTGCAGTATTGATAATATCTGATTCCATTTTCGATTCTGCTGCTTGTTTTGCACTTTCTAACAAAGTTTCATAGGTCCCTTTTTTATATTCTTCAAGTGTTTTATACTCCGTATTTGCAGCTATAAAATCATCATTTGCTTTTGCCGTTTCATAGTAACCTATTCCTCGAATTGTTATATTAAAAACAGCTTCTTTTCCAGATAATTCTTCTGCATATGACTCAGGAAAGGTTACTTGTATATCGAAATTTTCGCCAAGCTTATGTCCAATTATTTGCTCTTCAAAGCCTTCTATAAAATTGCCCGCTCCAATCTCTAGTGGAAACCCCGAATCGCTTCCACCATCAAATGCCACACCATCTACGCTTCCGACATAATCAATCGTTACGATATCCCCTAATTGCACTACACTTCGTTCCATAATATCTATCAAAATAGGATTCTGACTTATCAATTGCGCTAGCTCTGCTTCTACTTCATCTTCCGTTACATTAGCCTTTTGCGCAGTTACTGTAATACCAAGATATTCTCCTAGTACAACCTCACATGGTAGATCGGATGAAACGCTTCCATTCTTTATCGTATTACTTAGCGCATTGGTATCTTCACCCTTTGTTGATTCATTCTTTACTATGCTTACTAGTTTATTATAAGTGGAAGATACTAAGGAACTATGATTA
>CAJJLI010000449.1 GCA_905192625.1 uncultured Clostridium sp.
CATCATGTTTTTGATTCGCACGCGGACCCGCCGCCAGCCAAAAACAGAAGGGGCATGCGAGTTTAATAAGGAAGGGACTTTTAATAAAGATGAGACTCTTATTAAAGATGAGACTCTTAATAAAGAAGAGGCTCTTATTAAAGATGGGACTCTTAATAAGGATGGAGCTCCTATTAAGGAAGAGGCTCTTATGAAATTATTTAAGCTTTCTGCTATAGCGCATGTTAAAACTCAAGGAAATGGATCTGGAGCTGACATCGCTGCTGTTGTATATGGGGGATGGGTCAAGTATTCAACATTTAAAGCAAAGTGGCTTCTTACAGAACTTGAAAAGGAAAGTAATATTACCAAACTACTTGAAATGGCATGGCCAGATCTAGTGATAGGAAAGTTGTCACCACCTGAGGAGCTTAAGCTTTTGGTAGGATGGACGAAGGAGTCTGTGCGGACATCACGAATGGTAAAGAAAATAGAATCCTTTCAAAATGAGAACATGGAATATTACCAAAATTTCTTAACTGAAAGTTTTACTTCTGTAGTGTCTTTAATCGATGCCTTTGAAAAGGAAGATGTAAATAAAGCGAAAGAAGCTCTTTACAAGAATCGTATGGCTCTTCTAGGTCTTGGAGAACGAGCAGGTGTAAAGATAGAAACGAAAAGAATAAAATCTCTTTGTACCATTGCTGATAAATTTGGAAGGGGAAAATCTTCTGGTGCAGGAGGCGATTGTGGAATTGCATTTACTCACGGAGAAGAGAAAGTTCAGGAACTGTGGTTTGAGTGGAAGGAAGCAAATATCTTACCATTAGATATACTAGTTGCACCGAAAGGATGCACTGTATTACGGATATAAGTGAGGAAAGGTGAATTTTATGACAGAATATATTATTAAGGTAGATGTATTAGATAATGAATTAGGTTCTATTGAGAAATTAGAAGCTCATAAAAAAGGAATATTGCATAGAGCATTTTCTATTTTAGTATTTAATTCAAAGAATCAATTGCTTCTACAAAAAAGGAATGCAAATAAATATCATTCTCCAGGTTTATGGAGTAATACTTGCTGCAGTCATCAAAGAATTGGTGAGACCTTACAAGAAGCTGCAGCAAGAAGATTAGTGGAAGAAATGGGATTCACCTGTGAATTAAAGGAAATATTTAATTTCGTTTATCGAACTGAGTTTGATAATAATCTTACGGAGTATGAATTTGATCATGTATTTGTAGGTTATTATGATGGAGAAATAAACATAAATACAGATGAGGTTGAGGAATTGAAGTGGATTACTCTAGAAGATTTAAGGGAAGAAATGAGCACCAACCCTGAGTTATATACCTTTTGGTTTAAGATATTAATGGATAGACCAGAAATTAAAGAGTGTTTGCAGCTATAACATATTTTATAGACTTAAAAAGTGTACTATTATGAGCGCATAAATAAGAAGTTAGAAAACTCCTTTCTTTACTGGAATTTTAGAGGGGGCGTTTGGATCGAATCCCGTCTCGTGCTAACTAATTAAAGAAAGATTAATGTCTTTATATATGAAAGGTCATTTAGGAATAACCTAAATGACTTTTTTTATTTGCAAATATCGAAATCATTGGAGGGAAAGTTATGAAGTTTATGCTTCAAAAAAATGATTAAGAGGGATGTGAAATGGGTATATAATCCGGTATTAGTCAGAGTAATATCTTATTACAGATGCAATCAGTAAACTTTTATCTCAGCTTAGATATGAGCGAGAGATGCAAATAACCGATTGTCCATACATTAATTTGTTTGTAAATGATTGACTTTATAACAATGATAAGGGAAAACAATACAAAGCATAATTTTATAGATGCAAGAGAAAAAATATATGGAAAACAAAACGTTATTTGAAAGTTGTATTTTTGATGAGTTTATAATTTATTTTAAACTGAGTATGAGTAAGTACATATATGGCTAGGTAATCTGTGATTTTAAACGAGTATTACTGTACAAATATGTTACAAGTGATTTTCTTAAGGCACGTTACTAAAGAATTGTTTTTACTGAATTATTCGTTTTCCATGCCTATTTGGGTTAATCAATTGAATTAAATTAATTGAAACGAAGAAAGTATATATCATTTTAGGAAGTGTACGAGATACACATGGATAAACTTTTTACGTATATTATTGGAAGATTTTGTTTATTTAAATTCTATATTATGATATTATATATTAATATTTTAATAAAATTTAATTTTATAGAGAGGAACATATAATGGGGAGTAGTGTGAAAATAGAAATCAATTTTCACACGCAAGTTTGTGCTTGCGCACCACAAACTTGTTATGCGCAAAGAACGTGCGCAAGAATGGGGAGTAAAATGATTTTTTCGATAAAACCATTATCAAGCGAATTGATATCAGATTACCTGGATTTCTTTGATAACCGTGCATTCACAGACGGAAATCCGAATGGACCGTGTTATTGCACATCTCCTAATCAAGATGAAAATACCATAAAGAAAATGATTAGTGAGTTTGAAACAAACGGAGTAAAAGATACTGTACGCAAATATGCCGTGGATATGTTGAATGAAGGTAAAATACAAGGTTATTTGGCCTTCGATGGTAAAAACGCTATAGGATGGTGTAATGCCGCTGATATTGATAGCTATGTAGGATTTGTTCCTGAATTTGCACGTGAAAAGTCTTGTGGTAAAACCATTTCTATTGTCTGCTTTGAAATCGCACCAGAATATCGAGGTATGGGAATGGCATCAGCATTTATCGATAGAGTCTGTACGGATGCGAAAATGAAGGGATATGTTGCAGTTGAAGGCTATGCTAAAACTAACAGTGAACGTGATAATTACGATTTTAATGGACCGATTAGGTTATATGAAAAAGCAGGGTTTTCAGGCATTGCATCTCAGGATGGTCAAATTATTATGCGAAAAGTTTTGTAATGTG
>CAJJLI010000450.1 GCA_905192625.1 uncultured Clostridium sp.
TGTTCGCTCCGTACTTCAAGAACGCCATCGAAACCGCCGAAAAGTCTTGGCGTATGGTGGATTATTTATGTCTTCTATTATCAATGTTTCAGGAGCGTCGGATGTTATAAAACAGGGATATGTCACTTACTCGGAAGAAGCTAAAATGAGTCTGTTAGGTGTTAATAAAGAAACGTTGGATGAATTTGGTGTAGTAAGTGAGGAAGTCGCTAGGGAAATGGCAATTGGTGCTGCAAAACTTGCACATGCGAATGTATCAATTGGTATTACAGGCTTTGCTGGACCTTCTGGTGGTACGATAGAAACTCCAGTTGGAACAGTTTGCATCGGATTATTTATCAATGAAGCCGTATACTCAAAGCGTTATGTATTTACCGGCAATCGTAAAAAAGTACGAGAGCAAAGTGTTATTTCGGCTTTGGAGTTTATTCGTTGCAAAATAAATATTCTTTGATAAAAGTCATATTTTTTTAAAAATATCTATGAAAAGTGAAAAAAAGTTTCAACTAATACTCAAAATAACATAGAAATGACATACTTAGTAGTTATGATTGTATAGAAGCTAATGTTATTTTTGATCTTATTATAAATCGTATAATTAATCTCATCAGAACTTGCCTGTTTTAGTAGGAGTTCAGACTCAGCTAAAATGCCACGTAGTGGCAATGAGGTTATGAGCAAGTAGCGTAAGCGAATTGCGAATATCTGATTTGACTATCAAAGATTTTGTTGGTGAAAGAAGGAGAAATGCGAATGAAACAAAAATGCAATTTATATCTGTTAACCACTTTAACATTATGTATATTTTTACTGGGTGGATGTAAAAATAAAATAAATACAGATACAATGGATGATGCCACAAAAAATGGTGTTACCATTGGAGTTGCAGAAATTACCCCGGGATTAGCAGAGGTTAGCCCAGGGCTTATTGAATCAGGGGATAATACAGAGGATAAAAACAATGTAATTCCTACACCAAATATTTCATTGATGAATACAAAAGAAATATTTATCTATTCTATGAATGCAAATTCAACGCAAAAAGAGGCGATTACTGCATTAATTCCAGAAGATACTGAAATTACACCGGTTTTGATTGTTGATATGGTTGGAGATGCGATGGCAGATGCTTCTTTTGTGATAGGGATTGATTCCGTTGATACAGAGGGTGATTCTGTTATTGTTAGTTTTTCAAACGATCAACCACCAGTTGTGAATGTAAGTAAAGAAGTTGAAACTAGTATTTTAGATGCTATTGCACAGAGTTTATTGGATAATCTTACAGATTACAATAAGGTTATTTTTCGGATTATGGGTGATTCTTATCAAACAGATAATTTTTCGTTTGATTTAAATCATATTTATATGGAAAAATTAAAATAAATTTGTTACTATAGTAGATGTATATTAAATTTGTAGATATTTAAACATCGGAAGCTGTCTTGCAAAAGAGGTGGCTTCTTTTTTTCAATGGTGAGAAAATCCGAGAAGATATGTATATAATGTACATTAAAATAGTAATGAAAGGTATAAGAATACATGAGTAAAGTTATTGTCATTGGCGGCGGTGCTGCTGGTATGATGGCTGCAATTGCAGCGGCGAGAAATGGACATCAGGTACATTTGTACGAAAAAAATGAAAAGTTAGGTAAAAAAATATATATTACAGGAAAAGGAAGATGCAATATTACGAATGCATCGGACATGGAAACTATATTTGAAAATGTAGTTACCAATCGTAAGTTTCTCTATAGTGCGTTCTATAATTTGACGAACGAAGATGTAATTAAATTCTTTGACCAATCTGGTTGTCAGACGAAGGTAGAACGAGGAAATCGAGTGTTCCCAATTAGCGATCATTCTTCTGATGTAATTTCAACCTTGGCCAATGAGATGAAAAAATGCTCCGTAGTTGTACATTTTAATTCAGAAGTGAAAAAAATAGTGAATGATGAATCTAAGGTAACAGGAATTCAATTAAGCAATGGTGAAATAGTAAAAGCAGATGCAGTAATTGTTGCAACTGGTGGACTTTCATACCCATCGACAGGCTCTACTGGCGATGGATATCGATTTGCGAAAGAAGTTGGACATACAGTTACTTCATTAAATCCTTCATTAGTATCCATTCATTTAAAAGAGGATTGGATTAAAAATCTACAGGGATTGTCTTTAAGAAATATCAATGCTAAAGTAATTGTAGACAAGCCAATGCAGAATCTCTCTTCCAAAGAACTTAAGAAAGTAAAAGAAGGGAAAGTTTTGCATGAGGCCTTTGGTGAGTTACTATTTACTCATTTTGGTGTAAGCGGTCCTGTTATTTTGAGTGCAAGCAGCTACTTAATTCCATATATCAACCTTTGTGATATGAAATTGTCAATTGATTTAAAGCCTGCCTTGTCGTATGAACAATTAGATGCAAGAATACTAAGAGATTTTGAAGAAATGATAAATAAACAATTTAAAAATGCTCTAGACCATCTCTTGCCACAAAAATTAATTGGGGTTATAATAAACCTTAGCGGTATTTCACCAGACAAGCAGGTAAATGCAATTACAAAAGAAGAACGCTTAGGACTTGTTCACTTGATGAAAAATCTAACCTTTGAAATTAATCGTCTTGGAGGCTATAATGAAGCGGTTATAACCAAAGGTGGAATATCTGTAAAAGAGGTTAATCCTTCTACGATGGAGTCTAAGCTTTTAAATGGATTGTATTTCTGTGGTGAAGTGCTAGATGTGGATGCGTTAACTGGAGGATATAATTTACAGATTGCATGGTCTACCGGTTATACAGCAGGGAATGCAATTGTATAATTGTTATCGAAGTAATACGTAATTGATTATCAGAGATATGATTGTATGAAATTATGGGCATAATATATCGCCATTGCCGTGGCCGGGCTGATCTTGTGTGTGATCGCCGTTGTGCTCGCA
>CAJJLI010000451.1 GCA_905192625.1 uncultured Clostridium sp.
ATGGGAAAGAGTGCCACGGGAAAAGATACGATTTTTAGAAAGTTGTTAGAGATATAGAAGTTAAATTTAAAAACAGTGGTTACGTACACAACACGCCCGATTCGAACTGGGGAAGAACACGGGAGAGAGTATTTTTTCGTAGACAATGAAAAAAGGGAACAACTTTTAGCAGATGGTAAAATAATAGAGCAGCGTTCTTATGATACGGTGCATGGAGTGTGGTACTATTTTACGGCCAATGATGGACAAATCGATTTGGACCATACAAATTATATCATGATTCAAACGCTGGAAGGTTATAATCAAATACGAAAATATTATGGTGCGAACCAGGTAATTCCAATTTATATTGAAGTAGAGGATGGAGAGCGCCTGCAAAGGGCACTTGATAGAGAACGTGTGCAAAAGGAGCCTAAGTATGCGGAGCTGTGTCGCAGGTATTTAGCAGACACTGCTGATTTTTCAGATGAGAATATAAGAGCGTTGGGGATTGACAAGCGATATCAAAACAAGGAAATGGATGATTGCATTACCCATATTTATGAAGATATCTTATCCTTGATCAAGGAATCAAAGGAATCGTTTTTATAGAGTTTATAAATAAGGATAGATGCAACAAAATAAAAACTATAAATATAAAATATATTATGTTATAATAAAAATGGTACGAGCCTTTACATAAGCTTGCTTGCGTAAGGGATTTAAGTATTAGAAGAGGGAAATTTTCATGTTATAATGAAAACGGAATGAGCCATTGCAAGCTTACTTGCGGATGGTGATTGGAGTAACAAGATCGTGAACTACACTTGTTCATGGTATAATAAAGGCAGAATGAGGGGACACAAGTGAGTGCAACTGCCGATTGGAGGATTTTATGGAGATTAAAGTAAATCAATTGCAAACGATTCAATCAACAGAATTAAAGGCTCCCCCAAAGGAAAGCGATGGCTCGTTTAAGTTTACTTTAATCAGTAGTATACAAGAGCAAGAACTTCAAGCCAGACTAAGTTTTTTAATGGATGAAATATCTGCACAGGGTAAAAAAATATCGAAGCATATGGATGTGTTAGATATGCGCCATTATCGCGAATTGATTCGGGAATTTATGAATGAAGTAGTGAATCGTTCCCATAAATTCAGCAGGCAGAATTTCCTTGACCGACGTGGTAGGCATAGAGTTTATGGAATGATAAAACTAATCGATAAAACGTTGGATGAGTTAGCATTAGAGCTTATGAACGAAGAGAAAGATGCAATTGGTATATTAAGTAAAATTGATGAAATTCGTGGACTACTACTTGATATTTTTGCATAGTGTATGGGTTGTAAAGGAGGAGTTTAATGCTTACATTTTTAGATGTGGTAGGGCATGAAACTATTATAAACTATTTTCAAAATGCTTTACGTATACAAAAATTCTCACATGCCTATATTTTAAATGGGGAAGATGGAATGGGTAAAAGCTTACTTGCATCTATTTTTGCAGCAGCCCTGCAGTGTGAAGCACATGATGTGAATCCTTGTGGCGTATGCAAGTCGTGCTTACAGGCAGTAAGTGGGAACCATCCTGACATTAAATATATCACACATGAAAAGGCAAGCATTAGCGTAGATGATATTCGTAATCAACTAAACAATGATGTTCAAATAAAGCCATATAGTAGTAAGTATAAGGTATATATTATAGATGAGGCAGAAAAATTAACAGAGCAAGCGCAAAATGCACTGCTTAAGACAATCGAAGAGCCACCAGAATATGCAGTTATTTTATTACTTACGAACAATTCTAATTTATTTTTAGAAACCATCGTATCACGTTGTGTTAATCTTAATCTAAAAGCAGTTCCAAAAGAGAGCATTAAAAAGTATCTAATGGAACAAGTGAAAGTTCCAGATTATCAAGCGGAATTAAGTGCTACTTTTTCAAATGGAAACTTAGGTAAGGCGATTCAGTTATCAAATTCAGAAGAATTCGCCTTTATGAAAGAAGAAGTTGTGCGCTTAATGAAAAGTGTGGATGATTATGAACTTTCTCAGATTATGGAAGCGATTAAAAAAATTGCTGAAAATAAATCAGCAATTCATAGTTATTTGGATTTGATTTTAATTTGGTACCGGGATGTATTGATATTTAAAGCTACCATGGATGCAAATCTTATTTTTTATAAAGATGAAGTACAGGACATAAAAAAGCAAGGAAGTAATAAGAGTTTTGAAGCTTTGGATCATATTATCAAAGCATTGGAGGATACCAAGAAAAGACTTTTGGCCAATGTAAATTTTGAAATAGCAATGGAGTTATTGTTGCTTGCAATGAAAGAATCTTGATATAGATATAACAAATAGAGAGGATAAGAATGATGATCAATGTTATCGGGGTACGCTTTCGTAGAGCGGGGAAAATATATTTTTTTGATCCAGCTGGATATGAGATAAAGCAGGGGGATAATGTAATTGTTGAAACAGCTCGTGGTATAGAGTATGGTATGGTTGTACTTGGTCCAAGAGATGTTGAAGATGAAAAAGTAATTCAGCCTTTAAAGTGTGTAATGAGACCTGCAACACCAGAAGATGATGAAACAGAGCGTAGGAATAAAGAAAAAGAAAAAGACGCTTTTCGAATTTGTCTTGAAAAAATCGCAAAACATGCGCTTGAAATGAAATTAATCGATTGTGAGTATACATTTGATAATAATAAAGTGCTATTTTATTTTACAGCAGACGGAAGAATTGACTTTCGCGAGTTGGTAAAAGATTTGGCAGCGGTCTTTAAGACAAGAATTGAACTTAGACAAATTGGCGTAAGAGATGAAACTAAAATTTTAGGTGGAATCGGTATCTGTGGTCGTCCATTATGCTGTCATACACATTTGTCAGAGTTTGCGCCAGTATCAATTAAGATGGCCAAGGAACAAAACTTATCACTAAAT
>CAJJLI010000452.1 GCA_905192625.1 uncultured Clostridium sp.
AAAAAGGATTATTAAAAAGAATTATAGCTATTACAATGGTAGCAACGCTATGTGTAGGATGTGGTTTGAAAAAAGATTCAAATAATGATGGTGGTGAGGAAAAGACCACAATCACCATAGGGGGGACTTCAATTTCAGAAATAACGTATCAAGCGATAAAACCTGAGTTTGAAAAATTAGGATATACGACAAAGTTTGTAAGTTTTGACTCAAATCCAGTAGTATTACAAGCATGTAACAGTGGGGACGTTGATATCGCACTTGGTCAACATTTAAAATTTGTAAAGAGTTTTAATGAAAGTAATAGTGGTGACCTTGATATGGCAAAACCTTATGGTTATTACACAGGAATAGGTCTTTATTCAAACAAATATGAATCTGTTGAAGAAATTCCAGATGGCGCACAAATTGCGATTATGAACGATGCTATGAACATGGACATTGCTTTGAAAATATTAGAAGAGAATGGACTAATTGAACTAAATCCAGACCTTGATACTTATACAGTAGCAGATATTGTTAATAATCCTAAAAATATTAAAGTAATCGATATGGATCAAGCACAGACCGTAACAGCATTGGAAGATGTGGATGCAACATGTGTATTCTTTACGCATATGTCTAATGCAGGAAAGGATCCAGCAAAATATATTGCAAGAGATCAACAACTAGTTAATTATCCAATGGGTGTCATTGTGAAAGATGAAAATGTTGAATCAAAATGGGCAACTGATTTTGCAAAATGTTTCAAAATAGATTCTGTACAGGAAGAAATCAACAAGGCATTTCCAGGAGTGTTTGAATTTTACACAAGTGATGATCAGGTGAAAGAATAATTATGTTTCAATTATTGACGAAGAAACTATATGCGTCTTTAAATTTGGACCGACATATAGTAGGAGTAAAATTTTTACGTTCAGAGAATGAATTTCAAGCAGAAGAGGCGATGATACCAAGTAAAAAAATGAATTATTGCCTTATGGTAGCTAGTGCTTCAAACGGACACGGGATAAAGGCAAGAAAAGAGAATTTTTTATGTCAAAGTGGTCCGAGAGTTTTGGGAATTGACCCTACGGATTTGAAAAATGCTAAGGGGGAAAATTGGGCAAGATTAGGTCTATATAGTACGCCAGAGATAAGTAAAGAAGTAAGGGAGCAATTATCCTATTCCCAAGAAGATATCTATGGTGTTATGGTAAAACCATTGGAGCAATATAATGAAATTCCAGATGTAGTATTAATCATTACAATTCCTTATAATGTGATGCGAATTGTGCAGGGGTATGCCTATCATTATGGTATTCCAAAAAATATTAATATGATTGGTAATCAGGCACTTTGTTTAGAATGTTCTGCTAGACCGTATTGTTCCGATGATTTAAACGTCTCAGTTCTATGCATAGGAACCCGCCATAGAACTGGATGGAAAAATGAGGAGATGGATGTGGGAATACCAAAATCCAAGTTTGAAAATATTGTGGACGGAATTTACAATACAATTAATAGCATGGAAAGTAATAGTAATAAAAAAATAATAGAAGACAAGCTTAGAAAAGAAGGAATATTGGATTTTGAGATTCGCTATGACTACAATTATTATTTAGATTGCTAAGGAATTACAGATATAAGGGAAGAAGGATATTTGTGATATATTAGTTGATTTCGTATACCAATATCGTTAAGTTTAAATTGAATTACAATAAATTATGGAGCAGTGTATGTAGAAATACATACCCTGTTCTTTTTTTGACGCTATGTCAACTTATTTCCGTTGGACGTCGCTACTTTTAAGGAGCAAGATTAGTGTTAATGATATAAGGTAAGGATAATTTGTTGACATACAAAATATGGTAATGTACTATATGAATAAAGAATACTTGTAGAAGGAGGCATATTAGTAGTTAGAAATATGCTTAAGGAGGAGATTTCACTATGAATCAAATAAAGAAATTCTTGACTTCATATGCACCTAAAAAAAGTTATTTTTATTCTATATGCTGTTTTATATTTATAGTATCATTGATACAAAAAAAGGGACCTAGCTATTTGAGCTTAAATCATTACACATATGAGTTTGGTTTCATTAATCCTTGGGTACTTATACACAATAATGAATCATTGGGAATCAGGCGATTTATATATGCGTTAATAAACTCAAATATGGGGATTGAATGGAGACCTCATTATGTTCTTATTGATGCAGCCTTGGTGTGCCTATTTATGGCTTTAATCAATTTTATAACTCATTGGTTATTTAATAAAGCACAGGGGGAGAATATTTAGGTTATGAACCAAATGTAACATGGACTTTTTGGAAAAGATAGATTTAAATATGAAATTTATTGGAGGTTAAAGTATGTCTAGTATATTTATGAGATTCCCAGAAGGTAAGAAAAAAGCATTGACGTTAAGTTATGATGATGGAGTTGAGCAAGACATTCGTTTGATTTCTATTATGCAACAACATGGCCTTAAAGGTACGTTCAATTTGAATAGCGGTTGTTATGCAAAAGAAGGAACTAACTATGAAAAGGGAACCATTCATCGCCGTATGACGAAAAATCAAGCGACTTCTATCTATGAGAATAGTGGGATGGAGATTGCAGTTCATGGATTGACACATCCATTTTTAGAACAATTACCAGCGAAATTGTGTGTAAGGGAAATCGTGGCGGATCGAGAAAATCTTGAGAAGCAGTTTCATAGGATTATAAGAGGAATGGCATATCCGTTTGGAACTTACAACAATCAAGTTATTGAATGTCTGAAACAAGCAGATATCGTTTATGCTAGAACAGTTAAATCAACAGGTGATTTTCGAATTCCAGAAGATTGGCATCAACTAGACCCTACTTGTCATCACGGAGATGTTAGGTTAAAGGAACTTACCCATAAGTTTGTTGAGGAATCACCAGAGAGAGCTCCGTGG
>CAJJLI010000453.1 GCA_905192625.1 uncultured Clostridium sp.
CAATGGATATATGACGTTACCACCATCTAACATCGTTTCGTAAGCTTGCTTAATGATAGGTTCTTCACCTGGTTCAAACTGCAGACAAAACTGCATCGTATTCCCTGGAATCATTTCACATTGCTTATCATCTAATTCACCAACGGCTAAACTCTGTCCACAAAAATTAAGTTCTGCATGAATAGTTGTTCCATCCTCAGCTCGATCACAATAACCAAGTTCTGCATTAAATGCTTTTTTATAAAATTCAAAAGCCTCTTCCCAATTTCTTGTGTAAATTTGAAGTAAAATTCTTCTCATTTCGTTCCTCCCAAAATACATTCAAGTTTTTCGTTTAAAAATATCCTTCACAATTTAAATCATGTATTTTGCTTCTGGGATTGTTTCAGGCTCTTCCTCGTTAATAACTGCAATGTCCGCCCCTAAATTAATTAGTTTTTGGAAGAAATTATCATATCCTCTTAAAATATGTTCTAGACCATAAATTTTTGATTCCCCTTCTGCAATCAATGCAGCCATAACGAGTGCAGCACTCATCCTTATGTCTGTTCCCTCCATTGTTGTTCCATTTATTTTTTGTACTCCGTTTATCGAAACTTGAGAAGGCATACTTGTATATAACATACCCATCCTACTCATTTCAAACAAATGATTAAACCTTACAGGGAAAATTACATCTTTCACGAATGATTTTCCATTACATTTTAGTGCGTAAACAGTTGCAAATGGTTGCAAATCCGTTGGAAAACCAGGGTATGGCAATGCATCAACATTGACCTGTTCCAGTTCATAATTCGTTGCATCAATGACTATGTTATTCTCTTTTATTTCAATCTTTGCGCCAGAATCCGATAAAATAGTAATAACAGACATTACATGTTCTGGAATTGCATTTTTAATGACTCCAGAGCCTTTTGAGGCTGCTATCATAAATAAAAATGTCCCTACTTCCAATCGGTCAGGTATCACTTTATGAACCGTTCGTTTCAATTTTTCTTTGGATGGCTGAATTCGTATCACAGGGGTACCTGCACCAGTAATTTTCACTCCCATAGAATTTAATAGAGTTGCCATATCAACAATTTCTGGTTCCATAGCTGCATTGTAAATGATGGTTTCACTGGTGGCTGCACTGGCTACTAACATTGCATTTTCTGTCGCACCTACACTTGGAAAGCGTAAAAATATCTTTTGACCTTCATAAGGAAATTGAGAAGCCTTACATTTTACACAACCATCAATGATTTCTGTATGAATTCCAAACTTATTAAATATATATAAGTGAATATCAATTGGACGGTTGCCGATCTTATCACCACCTGGTAGAGGCACGGAAGCCATACCAAATTTAGCAAGTAAAACGCCAAGAAACAAGTTGGATGCTCTAATTTTTGAAACATAATCCTTACTCAATTCCGAATATACCATGTCTCCCTTTATCTCTACGGTATTATTTTCACAAACCATCTGTATACCGATTTCATTTAAAATTTCCTTCATTGCATCGATATCTGATATTCCGGACACATGTGTTAATCTTCCAACGCCCTCACCTAAACACATTGCTGGTATTAAAGCTAAAACTGAGTTCTTAGAACCACTAACTTCTACTTCTCCCACCAGTGGATTCCCACCATTTACATGCAAATACGTTTTGCTATTTATCATAATGCGTTACCTCTCCTACTACGTTTTATAAAAAATGATTATAAAATATAAATATTAAGAATATAAATATATGTTAAATTATTACATAAATGTAACGATATCTAAAGAAAACCCGCTTTGACGCATAGCGTCAACGAAAAAAGCAATGCTTTTTTTGAGTCTATACCTAACAAGGTCCAAGTTTGACATGTAGCGTAAACAAAGAAAAATCATCGCTTTTTTCTATCTATGTTTATCTAATTTCAATTTAACACATGGCATCAACGAAGAAAATCATTGCTTTTTTTGAGTCTATCTTAATTTTGATCCCAATTTATACATTTTACTATTTTTTACTATGGAAATCAATGTAATTATCAGCGTTCTAATATTTAATTTTGTCGTCTTTGTGAGATACTAAACTCTAACTACATTTTAATAAATTTATTTGCTTAATTAATGAAGTTCGGAGGCATAATGTATCAAAAGTTTAGCCGAAAGCATTGGGATGTCTTTAGCTTATATATCATTCCGCTTTTTACAATTATATTTGCATGCGCTGATGGTTGGTTAACCAGTAATTTTTCAGCTATTTCTTATACAAAAGACCGACAATTATTGTTTCTAATACTTGGTTTTTTATTGGCATGGTTTTTTAATTCTTATATATGGTATTTATTTAAAAAAGCAAATTATAAAGGCAAACTAGGTATCAGCCTATTGCAAGCTGCTACCTTAAGTTTAGTACTTGCAGTTTTAACCCCTTATCTACCTGGTACACAACAAGCAAAAATACATTTTATATTCGCATTTTGCTCACCGTTTCTATTACTTCTTAGTATTCTTTGTTTTCAAGTACATTTAGAAGGTATAAATAAAGTTAAATTTAAACGAGCCCGATTCGAATTAGCATTCATGGTCTTAGTATCATTCATATTATTAATACTGGTTGGCTTTGTAAGTAGCTTACTAGAGATTTTTGTTTGCATAAGTATTTGTTTTTACCTAAGAGAAACCCATAAACGGATTGAGAGTGAGTAGAACAGGTTTATATACATGAATAATTGAAATATATATGTTCAGAATTAGCTATATCTTCATGGAATGAGTAATGAAAATTTCTTTTTATGACTTATCTATATTCTTTTGCTTAGAAAAATAAATGTATAAAGAATAAATACCATCTATCATGAATTGACCCAAAAGTAGGTCAAAGATAGATGGTATTTTTTTTTTAGTTATAATTTTATATTTTATTTTGTTAATTATTTATTTT
>CAJJLI010000454.1 GCA_905192625.1 uncultured Clostridium sp.
ATAGACTTTAATGCGCAAACATTCGATCTGTACGATGGAAACTCAGAATTAGCGACTTTCGATGCTTCGACATATTCAAATAATATTCCTAATTCTATTGCAGGTGGCAAAAAAGCAACGGTGGTTATGCACTTTTCTTCTAAAGGGAATGCACCATATTCCGTTACTTACGGTCCTGCTACATGGGATGAATAAATAAAAAAACACGCTCCTCAATCTTGGCGGACAGAGAGCGTGATAACAAAATAAACAATAGGCTTATTAGGTCACGCCTATTGTAACAAATTCAAGGAGTTGAAGCAATTGGCTAAGAAAAAGCAAGATATCCGAATAAAAGAGTACATCAAAAAAAATGGCGAAAAAGCTTATATGTTTCAACTGTACCTAGGGACAGACCCAGATACAGGAAAGCCAATTCGCACAACAAGGCGTGGTTTTAAGACAACAAGAGAAGCTCGTTTAGCAATAGCTGATTTAGAAGTAAATGGTATGCAAAAACAAGAGGTTGCTGAGGAACCCGAGATTCAAACGTATGAAGAAATATATGACTTATGGTATGAGCATTAAAAATAAACAATTAAAGCCTCAACTCTTTTAAAGACCGAACGTCTTTTTAAGAATCATATACTTCCTGCATTTGGTGAAAAAAACATTCTAGAAATAAAGCCTATGGATGTACAAAACCAAATGAATATTTGGCATAAAAAATTGGTTCGAGCAAGCATGGTCATGAATTATGCTGGTCTAGTTTTCGACTACGCCATTCGTATGCAGCTGATCAACATGAATCCAACTAAGGTAATAAAGAAACCTGTTAGGAAAAAAGAAGTAACCGAGGATAAGGATTTAAACTTCTATGATAAAGAAGAGTTAAAACAATTTATGGCAGCTTTAGAAAGTGATAGCAATTACAGAGCATATGTTTACTTTCGTCTCTTGGCTTTCACCGGAATACGCAAAGGTGAATCACTAGCGCTAAAATGGACTGACGTTGATTTCAAAAATCAAACACTCAACATTAATAAAGCTGTATCAAGAAGCGCTAGCGGGCTTTATATTCAAACTCCAAAAACTCCTTCTTCTATTCGTAGGATTTCATTAGATGACAAAACAATCGATATACTAAAGGAACTCAAAAAGGAATCTCCGGATGGTTTAATCTTTCAAAGTGAAGACGGTGGAATCCTTTCACCTGCGAAACCCAGAAAATGGTACTTAGTCACAATGAAAAAATTACCCGAAGATTTCAAACAGATCTCAATACATGGTTTTCGTCACACTCACGCTTCTCTCCTATTTGAAGCAGGGGCATCTATCAAAGATGTTCAATCGAGGTTAGGTCATTCAGATATTCAAACCACGATGGATGTGTATACTCACGTTTCAAAAACTGCAAAAGAACAGCTAGCAAATAGATTCAATACTTATGTGGATTTTTAATTTTGGTAGTCAATTTGGTAGTCAAAAAGCTGAAAGTATTATGATATCAACGTTTTACCGACTCCCGCCATCTCCATAATGAGTTAAGCCGGATGAACGTATAGACACGTTTATCCGGCTTTTTTTATTGATACATAAAAGGGCACTTACCCTTTATTTTAAAGATAATTGTTCTATCTCCTATCAGACTGGACATAAAAAAATTACTTCAGCTACCTAAACTATCTATGTAATGGAATATCTCTTAAGAAAGTTTCTATCTTCATTTATAAATCAGAAAACTCTCTACTTCGTTTACTGATATTGGAATTACCACAAAGGTCTAGATAGCGTATGGGCTTATCTAGGACATTCATCGGATGCCATGTTTGTTTCCTCTCTTAACACCTTTATATATTATTCAATGCAAGTGTTTTCACTCTTATTTTTTTAAGAATATTGACATTAATTCATCGGAATGTTAAACTCATTCCGATGTTAATACGTCCTAAAACTGTCATTTTATAGCTTTCGTGTTAGCCATCCTGCATAAATCCAGCTACCCAACCCATTTTATTATGTTTTTTAGATAAAAGGGACTCCAAGGACCTTTATAAGTGTATCAAGTTGATATCAACGAATCCTCTTCGTCTGATCCAAATTGAACTTCAGCAAATACTTCTAAGCTCTTTCTAACAAAAATTTATCTATAAAGGAAAGGAAAAAAGATATTGAATATTTTTACTGCTAAGAAATATGAGACACAAATAAAATCAATCATAACTACTTCAGAAATCTATTCCTTAGAGGAAATCTCTGAAATAACTCGTCTTGACCTTCATGAAGTGATAAATTTAGTTGAAAAAATGATAAAAAAAGGGAATAACTCGAATTGGGAATTTCTACTTTTTAAAAATGCCCACATTGATTATCGAAGCAATCAGCTTATTTTGGATGAAACGAAGAAAAATGGGATCGGTAAAAAATTCGGCAAGATGACTATGTCTTTATTGGATAAATTTACACCTAAAGAAGAGGTTGTAAAACAAGAATGGAAATGCCTTTATCGTAATAGTACGAATGCTCCCGAAGAATACAAGTGTAACAGTTGTGGTGCTGAAAAAGAATAAATGGTATGCTCCTTTCTTAGAGTGCAAAATAAAGAAGGAAAATGGGATTAGTCCACCTGCTTTCTGTTCTTTACTCATGCCAGTATTTGATACCCGTTAACTATCATACTAAAGAACTTTATCGGTTGTATATACTTACTGCTTGTGGTGATGCTTTTCCCCAAATTGATGGGCTTGAGGTGATGCGGTCTTGATGGTTAACGATCCTTCTTAGTCGTCTTCTTCCCTCTCTAAAGAATATAAAAATAAAGAGAACCTTAGAGTAGTCACGTTGTACAGTGTTGCTATTCTAAGTGTTCTCTTTTTGTCTTGTTCTACTTTTCAAAAGTTATTTTTTTGTGAGTCTGATAATTTCTGAAATATCGTCAA
>CAJJLI010000455.1 GCA_905192625.1 uncultured Clostridium sp.
TTATGAAGCAGTATGTAATAGGTTAGGGATTCGCACAAAGTACGTAAAAACATTTGGTGGAAGTGATAATAATAATTTTGTGCGAAATGGAATTACTGGAATAGTAATTGCCTGTGGCATGAATAAAGTTCATTCTACAGAAGAATTTACACTAGTTTCAGAATTGGTCAAATGTTGTAGTATAGTTTTGGAACTTATGACAAACGAAGATGTAAAATAAACATATGGACGGGGGCTTCGTATGAAAAATCCTTTGAGCTATCAACGTACAGAATATGATTGTGGACCAACTACAGTGTTAAATGCAATTGATTATTTATTTGCTAGAAATGAGATACCACCAGAAATCATTAAATTTGTTATGCTTTATTGTTTGGATGGCTATAATAATGAAGGCGAACCAGGAAAAAGTGGTACGACAGGAATGGCCATGAGATTTTTATCTAACTGGTTAACACATTATGGTGAGGTGAAAAACTGGCCGATCTCTTGTGAATTTCTAACTGGAGAGCAGGTGCATATGAGTCAAAATAGTAAACTAGCGGAGTGCTTGCAACTTGGAGGCGTCGTAATAGCTAAGGTAATGCTTGGTTGTTGGCATTATGTACTATTAACGGGAATGGATAGTCAGTATGTATATCTATTCGATCCGTATTATAGAAAAAATCCATTCGTAGAAAAGAATATTAAAATCATACGTGATGCACCAAAACGATGGAATCGCAGAATTACTTATGATGTACTTAATAGCGAAGGAATAGGAAATTATGCATTAGGCAGCCGAACACAGAGAGAATGCGTTCTTATGCACAATAAGGTAAGAAAACAGTCAATGGACTCTATTGAATACATGATATAAACGAATTGTCGCAAAATAGATATTTGTAGTCCGTCCCTTTGTAACAAATGATACATGGGGACAGCACGAACAAAACAATCTACTTTGCGACAAATTTATTTTATTCTAGTTTATTATCAGCTCGAATCTCTAATCGAATGCTAGGTTCTTCTAAGAAAATCTTGATGCGATATATGTCGTGTTCCCATGCAGTTTTCAGTCTTTGATCTGTAATTGGGATTGTTTCAATGTCCATCTTTAAGTATCCACTTACACTAATATTCCCAAGACTTCCAACTTGAATGAGATTTTCTTTTATTGTAGGTTTTTCGTATGTCATTAGGCTAAGATAACTGTCCTTTGGAAGACTGCCAAAAGCGTCTTCTATTATGATATATTTTTCCTTTATCAATTTAAAATCACGCCGGTATGTTGCAATCTTTGCCTCTTTTGGATAGCAATGTTCAATATTCATCGAAATATTGCTATAATCCTTCGCTAACACAGTCTTAACATTTGTCGCACAATGCTCTTTACCATCCATTTGCATTACATGCCCAAACGTCGGAAGATTGTGATATGCAGATTGCATCGTCCATATTTCATAGCGTTTGGAGGAAAAAGTTTTTTGTGTATAGCTTTCAACCCCAACATCGATAATCATAGGCATTCCATTGCTGTATACAATAAAGCTACCAGTATCGTTGTGATTGTGGCTGTCTGCATTATGCCCAGCCTTTACAGCAAGTGTTAAAGAGCGGTCTCTCGCAATAAAAAGTCCCACACTTTGATAGAAGATATCTGGATATTGGATCGCTTCTTTACTTTCAAAATGAAGAATTTCATTATGTGTAAAGATCGCTTGTACACGATAAAACAGATTTAGCTCCTCTTTCGCTAAGATATCATTGTTTTTACGATAATCCTGAGCAGCAAATAGCATTAAATCCTTACTATTTAGTCGCTTTCCAAATAAAAACTCACGAACGCCAGCTCTTCCTGCCACTGGTGAGCAGTCTGCAAAATTTATGTAATACTTATAATCAATATGTACATTTAAAATATAAAGAGCAATGTTTTGTATTTTTTTATCCTGATAACATTCCATAAAATGATTCTTAGTAATTACATTCAATACTTCTAGTGTATTAAATAAACATAAGCCTGCATGACGGTAATACTGTGCACCCTCATCGCAACATCCATCTTCTCCATAATCTTTAAGAAAGAAATCTACACTTTTGCATGCTTTTAAAAATAGCTTTCGTAAATCCTCTTGAGGTAATAACATCGTTGAAAATGCGGCTATTAGAATATTTTGTGTACACCAGATGGTCCAATTGCACATAATTTCACTACCTTGCCCCATCCACCAAAAATGCGAATTTAAGTAGGGATTAAAGATTCTACGATGCAATTCATACTCGATTCTTTTACATACGATTGGACTAATTTTATCCAAAGAATCTTTTAGTAAATAATAAATCATGGCTAATTGTGCACCAGTTTCACAAGCAAATAAATCAAGTACTGGAAATTCATAATCAGGCAGGGGTAAATTTGGAGTATTTCTAATATAGCTATTGTGAGCTGGCAGTTGCCATCCACTTTCTTCGCAGATTGAAAAAATACCATTCACTATATCATCCAGGAATCGTCCCTTATTTTCAACACATTCCGCTAAGACTAGGGCGTTTAGCGCTCGTCGTTTATCCATATACATTGCTTCGTAATTTACACGATTACCAGTCCTTGAAAACTCTAAGAAAGAAGTTGCAGTTATGCTAGGATAGGCATAGTGAAGATAATCTTCGCCAAGTTGTATAAGATCCTTTTTTAACTGTTCTGGTAACTCGTTGAATTTTTGATAGTTCCCTATATGAGGAAAAGGGGAAAATGCCCCTAGAGTTTTTTTATATTCCTGTGCTAACTTAGCAAACATAGTTATTCCCTCCTGGTATAGCGTATCTTAATATTACACTTGTTGTAATTCAAACGAGGTGTAGACTTATGTATATTTACACTCTATTCATTTTAATAACGAATGAAGAACACCACATAACTCTGTTCGTTT
>CAJJLI010000456.1 GCA_905192625.1 uncultured Clostridium sp.
TAGCGGTTCTTCTTACGTCATATAATATGCTTTTCCACTTCGGTACAGAGAAACATCTCGTCTCACAATTTAATATTATAACATATCAAATTCTTAATTGCAATATATAAATAATTTATTATTCATATTTTATGATTCGTTTTCTTGTGTTTTCCTATCTTTAAGCAGTTGTTCTAAAAAAGCTTTTTCCTTTTTCGATAGCACAGCATCCGCAAGTAATTCCGGTCGGTTATTTAACGTTCTGATAATCGACTGTTCTCTTCTCCAAGCTTCAATCTTTGCATGATGTCCGGATAATAAAACTTCAGGCACCTTTTGGTCCATAAATGTTTCTGGACGTGTGTACTGTGGATATTCTAATAAATTATCCTGCAAACTTTCAAACTCTGCAGAAGTTTCATTATTTAATACGCCTGGTATTAATCTAGAGATTGCATCAATCATTACCATAACTGGAAGTTCTCCACCAGTCAATACATAATCACCTATGGAAACATAATCTGTTACAATCATATCAAGAACGCGTTCATCAATTCCTTCATAGTGCCCACATAAAAATATGATGTCATCTTCTTTTGCGTATTCTTCTGCCATTGACTGATGAAATAATTTTCCTTGTGGTGTAACATAAACAACACGAGGTGCCTTATAAGCACTCTTTGCTGCATTCTCTCTGTCATTGATTTGTTTCATCACGTGCTCATAGGTACGATATACCGGTCCCGCAGCCATAACCATGCCAGCACCACCACCGTATGGGTAATCATCCACACGGTTATGTTTGTTTTCCGAAAAATCTCTTATATTTATTGTATTTAAATGTACTAAGCCTTTTTCCCTCGCTCTTCCCATAATGCTTGTATCAAGTGCTTGATTAATCATTTCTGGGAACAATGTCATTACATGATAATTCACGTATCGAAACCTCTTTCTCTTTTGGAATAGCAATTCTGCATCCAAGTAACCTGTTGCTATATCCAACTTATTTTTTCATTAACTGTCCAATCCTTCCAGTACATGAACCGTTATTTTCTTCTCCTCAATGTTGATATCAAGGATACACTCATCAATGTAAGGAACTAATAATTCTTTTCCATCTTCTTTTTTAATTACAAATACATCATTCGCTCCAGTTTGAAGTACTTCAGTTAAAGTACCAAGAACTTCATTTTCTTCATTTACTGCAACACAATCAATTAAGTCACAAATAAAGAATTCTCCTTCTTCTAAATCAACGGCATTGTCTCTTGTTACGAGTAAATCTTTTCCCTTATACTTTTCAATGTCATTGATATCATCAATCTCCTTAAACTTTAAAATAGCAAATTGTTTAAAGAATTTAACTCCTGTTACTTCAAGTTCTTTCATTTCTTTTCCTGTATCTAAAATAACATGTTTTAAATCCTTAAAACGCTCTATATCATCCGTTGTTGGAAATACCTTAACTTCTCCTCTTACACCATGCGTTGAGGAGATAACGCCCACTCTTAAAAAATTCTGCATTACCATTCACCTTTCATTTCATTCGTTGCTTATTATAGTATTTATTTTAAAATCTGTAAAGTAAGATGAAGCACTCATCTTAAAAATGATTGCTTTTATTTCATATTCTTATTTGTCATGATATATCGTATCTGCAATCAAAAGACTACGCAGCGCAGCTTCTACTGTGCCAGAAAATTCCCCACAACCGTTTAATTCATTAACAATAAGTTGTTCCATATTTAATCCAACATGACTCGAATCTTCTACCATAATTGTCTCCGTTCCATTCTGATCCAATACGGAAATCGGAGTGTCTCCATGAAATACCTGGAATGAAATTATTCCATCACGGCCAATTACTTCAAAACGATCTAAGCTTTTGTTACAATTATAAAGCCATTGTCCAGAACCTATACAACCATTTTCAAATTTTAAATTAAGTGCTAATGAATCAAAGGAATAACTCTCTTTGTTTGATACACTTTTTGTGTAATGAAATTCCACCACTTCTCCCATGATATAATCAATAAAATCCAATGTATGAATATCAGTTTCTGTAAAAATATTGCCTCCTGATATGGATTCTTGCGCTCTCCATTGCTCCTTGTCTGTTAATGCTGGAACATACCTTACAACATTCACAGCCTCAATCTTACCAATTCTGCCAGACTCCATCAATTGTTTCACCTTTTGAAACTTATTTAATGCTCTTCTATAAAAGGCAACAAATGCTTTTTTACCTGCCTTATCGAATGCTTTCTTTATTTCTAAGCCTTCTTCATAATTGAGTGCCAATGGTTTTTCAATTAAGCAATGCTTACCAGCATTCGCACAAGCAATCGCATACTCCATATGTTTATCTGGTGTAACTGCAATGTACACAATATCTATTTCATCATCTGCTAATAAATCTTCCACCGTTTGATATACAATTCCATGATTATGACGTTTTACCCAATCTTCTGCCTTTGTAATCGTACGATTGGTGATACCTTTTAAGAATGAATTATTCGCAAGGTATAGACCTGGCCCATTTTTAATTTCAGTTACATCACCACAACCAATCATTCCCCATGTTATTTGTTTCATATTATCCTCAATTCCGGCTTTTCATAGCCTTTATTTATCGAAATCTTATCCAATAGCTTATCACTTTAATTATACTATAAAAATCACCATCTACAACGAATTTTTTCGAAATAGATGGTGATTTTTATAGTATGTTGTTTCATCAACATATTACTTACTTAATACTATACTATCATTACTTGCTTTCATTATATTACTTTTTATTTGAATATGACATAAATATATAATTACTTTTTTCATCCCTATCTGAATTGAAACTAAAATTACATTTTTTACATCGATATCTACTTTAATATAGAATTACTATCATTAATACATTA
>CAJJLI010000457.1 GCA_905192625.1 uncultured Clostridium sp.
AGCAATCCGTAAGAGGACTTTTCAATATCCAATCGTGAAAACAGGAATATTCATTGGATTCCTTTGTCTCTTTTTGTAACGCAGCACGTAGTGCAGCATCTGTTTTAAAATCTAGCGCAGAGAAACTATCGTCAAATATATAGATTTCTGGTTTACGAATTAATGCTCTGGCAATGGAAATACGTTGCTTTTGTCCTCCAGATACATTCTTCGCACCTTCACTAATATACTCTTTTAATTTATCTGGCTTATTCATAATGAATTCTTTTGCTTGTGCAACTTCTATTGCATGATCGATTTCTTCTGGTGTTGCATTTGGATTACCAAATTTTAAGTTATCTTCAATCGTTCCTTTAAACAAAAATGCCTTTTGTGGAATAAATCCTATCTTCTTACGAAGCGCTTTTAGATCATAATCACGGGTATCCACACCATCAATTCGAATCGATCCCTCTGTTACATCATAAAACCTTGGAATTAAATTAATTAAGGTACTCTTACCACTACCGGTACTTCCAATAAAAGCTACCGTCTCTCCTTTTCGTGCAGTAAAGGTTACGTCTTTAATGATAGGCAATTCTCCATCTGGATACTGAAATGAAACGTGATCAAATTCAACAAGCCCTGTTGTCTTCGTTTTTGTTACACCAGAATCTGGATTTTCTATAATTGGTTCTTCTACTAATAATTCCTCGATTCGATTCGCAGATACACGCGCTCTCGGATACATAACAAATACCATAGAGAACAACATAATTGAGAATAAAGCGTGGAATTGATATTCTAAGAAGGCGACTAACTGACCTACCTGTAATGTACCTTTATCAATCATTAAGCTAGAGATCCAAAATACTGCCATCATTGCAACGTGTAGTAAAAAGAAAAATGCTGGTTGCGTAAAGGACATTATTTTAAATAATTTCTTTGAATTGCTAGCATACGTCTCGTTAATTTCTGCGAATCGTTCCGACTCATGCTGACTTTTACGAAATGCTCTGATAACACGAACTCCGGTTAAATTTTCTCTAGAGATTCGATTCAAACGGTCCATACCCTTTTGTTGCTTTTCGGACAATGGATTTGTTAATTTCGCGATGATAATTACACCTGCTATAATAAATGGAAAACTTCCGCCAATAACGAGAGAAAGACTAAGGCTCGTTTTAATGGTCATAAATACACTTATTACAATCATTACTGGTGTTAATAGAGCTGTTCTAAATAACATATTAGAAAACAACATCAACTGAAAGGCATCGTTTGTTGTTCTCGTAATCATGGAAGAAACACCAAATTTATTATACTCTGTGTGAGAGAATTTCTGAGATTGAATGAATACATCATTTCGGATATCTCGAATCATATATGTTGAAATTCTAGATGATGCATAGGTTAATAAAATAGTTCCTGCACCTCCTAGTACACTGACGATAAGCATGACTCCACCCATTTTCTTGATGTATTCGATATCGCTATTACCAATACCGTTATCAATCATCCAGGCCATAATGGTCGGGATACCAAGCTGAACCGCTACGAAACTAAAGATACCAAATACATTTAGAACAATTAAATGTGGATATCTTTTCAAATACTTTAACATTAATTTCATAACATTACTCCTTCTAAACTAAATTGTGCAGAAATTGCAAATTTTAAGCCCCTTTCCTTGACAGAAATGGGCTGCTAAAATATTATAAACTATAAGATAACCTTATAGTCAAGCAGTTTAATATACAAATTGATTTATTAACTATTGTTTGCTATTTTTACCATTTTAATACGGTAAGGAAATTACAAACAACGTTTTCCCCATTTAGGAGTGTTCTTATGCCAGAAAATATAAAAGAATATTTAACAACAGGTGAGTTTGCAAAGATTTGCGGTGTGCCAAAGCACATATTATTTCATTACGACCAAATCAAACTTTTCCAACCTGAAATAATAAAGGAGAATGGATATCGCTATTACTCGTTCCGACAGTACGATACATTTTCAATTATTTCTGCTTTAAAAAAGTTGGGGATGCCACTAAAAGAAATTAAACAATACATGGACGAACGCAATCCCAGTGACTTAATTGAATTGCTAGAACAAAAAACTCATGAAGTTGAAAAAGAGATGAATAAATTAGAACATATTAAAAGAAATATCAATGCTTTAAAGCAGTTGACTACAAAAGCACTGTCGGTTGAATATAATAAA
The DNA here is from genome assembly GCA_905192625.1 of uncultured Clostridium sp. Classification (GTDB taxonomy): domain Bacteria; phylum Bacillota; class Clostridia; order Lachnospirales; family Lachnospiraceae; genus Lachnoclostridium. The sequence goes on from CAJJLI010000457.1 coordinate 2,206, forward strand.
ATAGAACTCGTCCATCAAAAAGAAGTAAAAGCCTTATGTAGCTCTATTAAGGATAAAGAAAGTGATAACTCATATTCAAATTTTATTGTTGAATTAATTGAATTTCGAAAGAATAGCAATGCCACTATGATTGATTTTCTGGGTGCGTCTTTAACATTAGATAATATTCGTGAAAAACGTTTTAACAGCTTTTCCTATTTCTATACAAAGTCTGAAAATCCTCTGGATAAGGGGAATACCCTCGTTCGTAAAGAAGGATGGTATCTTCAGGTATATTATAAGGGAAGTTATCAAGACATTAGTAATATGTATGCAAAGATAATTGAGTATGCAGCTACACATGATATTAAACTTGGAGATAATGCCTATGAAGAGTACTTACTCTTTGAAATTGGAACAAAAGATCGCGATGAATATGTGACTTTAATCTTAGTTGAAGTATCAGAACATCCAGGTTTGAATTTATAAATAGGAATATCCTTGCGAAGCAATATTTTAAAATCACACTTTGTAATTACAATAAATTACATTGTTTTCCCGATATGTTTTTCTTGACACTGCACTTTTTCATGGTATACTAAAGAAGTCATAAACCCTTGTAAACACTGGGTTTTGTAACTATTCATTCGTGTGTTCGAGACCTTCCACACGTAAAACAAAACTAAAGGAGAATAAAAGATGAAAAA
>CAJJLI010000458.1 GCA_905192625.1 uncultured Clostridium sp.
ATCCAATTTCCCGAATCGTGCCGTTCACTGAGCCACGATGTTGGCGTATTCCTCTCACCAATCATAGTAACTAAGGCAGAAAACATGTTACCAAAGATATTTTCCATAAATCTTCGTATCTGGGAGGTGTCTTTTACCACACGGTTCATCAAATCACCAGGTTTTCTCCGTTCTTGGAACGAAAGAGAAAGTATTTGTATTTTATGAAATAGCTTACTTCGAAGTTCCTTACTAATTTGAGCTCCAAGCCTTACGCACCACCAGTTTTTTGCAATTTGAATTGCTATGACAGCAATGGTCAAAACCAACATAACTACAATAAAGAAAAGAATGTCTTTGTAATCACCGTTTTTATTTACTAAAACATCATCAATAAAACGCTTTTGTAATTCTGGAATATAAAGCTGCCCTATTGCTGCTACAATCATAAAGATTGCTATCCCTATAAGTTTCCACCTATAATCTTTTATTAATTTTAGGAAGTTCCCCATAGTCGTATTCCTACCACTACAAAATGGACATTCTCTTGTTCCTGGAAGTACTCTGCCACATTGTTCACAATACCTGTCTAGCTCTTTACTTACAACTTCTTTAATAATACCTTTTGACAAATTCTCTGCGGCTTGTGCTATTTGAAAGTATTGTCCAAGATAACGCATAGAAAACCGTGCAGTTATTACCTCTTCACTACCATCATCCACAATTATAGCCCCACAATTAACCATTGCCTTACACACGATATGTTTTAACTGCCGCAGTTCATATTCATATAAAATATGGTTTCCTTGCATGACAAAAAAGCGGGTTTCTGTAATTATGACAAATCCGTCCCTAACATAATTAAAACTTCCGCTACTTTCTAAATCATATGGAACACAATACTGAATCTGTTCTCCCTGTTTTAGATTTAAATTCCTTTTTTGTTCCTCTGATAATTCATAATTTAATTTCATGACTTTTTCCTTTCTGATTTATAAGAATAAGTCAATTTTTTTCAATTCGGCTGCTGATAAAGTTCCGATATCCGGTATTTCAAAACGATTTCCATCTAAATCAATAATGAGTAGTTTCGTATCTGATATAGATATCACCGAGCCTCTACCTATAGAGATTGCGAAACGACAATCGCCATAATCAGTTTTCACCTCAAAATATGCATATCCATATTCCTCTTTGATAGATAGAATCTTTTGAATTTTAGGAATGTGGTAACGAAACTCTAATTGTTCTTTTAAAATACCCTCTTCTTCCTTAAATAAGGTGATATCTTTGATAACCCCAATCTCATTCGCCGCCTCATCGGATTCTCGTACCGAAATAAACGCATATGGATCCGTAAATGGAAATGTACGAACAAGATCTACCCGTCCGTAATGTACACCTTGATAATCTAAAGATAAAAAACCACCCGTTGTCTTCTTAAAAACTGCTTCCTTAGGTTTTAAAAATAATAAATCCATTCTTCTTTTAAATTCTTTTTCGTAAGCTTTCTCATCAAATACGTCAAATAATCCTTCTTCTTTTTTCTGGCTCTTCATATCCTCTCGCCTTTCTTCAAGCGCAAGTGCATTATTTTGAATCTGCATTAACCGATAATAAATTCCTCTTTCAGCAATTAGTTCTTTATGAGTTCCTGACTCTTTTATTTCTCCATTTTCCATAACAATTAACTTATCCGCACCATTTAAGGTTGAAAGCCTGTGAGCAATGGAAATTGTGGTTCTCCCACGAATTAATTCCTCAATGGAATGCTGGATTGCCTGTTCCGTTTCTGTATCCACTGCTGCCGTCGCCTCATCTAAGATTAAAATCTTAGGATCCGCAAGTATCGCACGTGCTATTGAGATACGTTGTTTTTCTCCTCCAGATAGCATACGACCAGATGAACCGATCACCGTTTCATATCCATCTGGCATCTTGCAGATAAAATCATGGGCACTGGCTTTTATTGTTGCCGCAATAATCTCTTCCCTCTTTGCAGCTTTTCTGGCATACGCAATATTTTCAGCTACTGTTCCCATAAAGATATAAGTTTCTTGAGATACCATGGCAACATTATTTCTTAATTGCCCCAGTGACAATGACTTCAAATCGATTCCGTCAATATAAATAGCTCCTTCTTGTGGATCATAGAGTCGATTCAAAAGGTTAGCAAGTGTTGATTTTCCAGCTCCAGACCTACCTACAATTCCAAGCATTTGACCGGGTTTTATATCGAAACTGATATTTTTTAACACCGGTTGATTTGGTTCATATCCAAAGGTTACCTGATCAAATGCAACGTTTCCTTTAAAATCATTAATTATGACTGGAGAGCTACTTTCTTCAATCTCAGGAACTGCGTCAATAATTTCAAAAATACGCTCGGCGCTGTTCATACTGTTACTCCACCAACGAAAGCAATGGGAGAAAAATTCCAAAGGTCCATTGAGTTGACTAACATAACTGGTAAATGTAATTAAAGTTCCAAGTTCCATATTTTTGTTTCCAAGCACGAGGAAAGCACCAACTCCCCACGTTAGAAATGAAGCAATGTTTTCAACTGCCGAATACCAAGCATAAAAACGGTTATCATATCCGATAATTTCTAACTCAGACTGCATTACCTTTTGATTATACTTTGTAAATCGACCTATTTCCTTACCTTCCTGTCCAAAGGCTTTAACAACACGCGCACCCATAAAATTATCGTTAAGTTGCGCGCTTAGACTTCGATTCGCCCTATGCCTTCTTCCATATAATCTCCAGAGTTTGGGCATCATGTATGCACTTAAAAACATAAGAAATGGAAGTAGCGCTAAAGCGCATACCGCAAGCAATGGATTCATAGAAAACATTACAATAACGGTTAAAAGTAACGTTAATAGATTAATAAAAAAA
>CAJJLI010000459.1 GCA_905192625.1 uncultured Clostridium sp.
CTTCCTGATAACCGGCCGTGATGCTTAAATCACTGTATACATCCCCACGACCATGCCATGCAAATTTCAAGCTATAGATGCTACCATCTTCATTGTAATAAACCTCGCAGTCAAAAAGAGGATGGTCTGCCATAAGAGGGATAACTCCTTCTGATTCTAACTGCTTTCGCTCATCCGAATAGGAGCGTGCCTCGGCATATGGGATAGCACTATCCGATAGTGAAGTACTAGTTGATGTGCCCCTAGTTTCTTCGTTGCTGTACTTAAAGTAATCATACGGAGATAGCTGTTCTGACCACTGTTGAATAATTTTTTTGGATGTACTATGATGAAATATACGAAAAGCACCAACGGTAACCAAGCATACACACGCTGCTACGGCTCCCCATTTCATCCAATGAATAGATGAATGTTTTTTCTTATTGCGTATCGCAGCGGTCGCTTCAAGCATATCATCATCTATCAGGTCTAATGCATCACTGATATTTTCCTTCTTCATAAATCAAATCCCTCCTGTTCTAAATAAGTTTTCAAACCGATTCTTGTTCTGTGCAGCATGCTTTTTACTTTTGATTCGCTCATGCCATAATAGTCCGCGACATCTCGAATCGAATCCATGAAATAATATCTACCAATGAATGTGTTTCTTGCCTCTTCTGACAATGTGCGTAAATAAGCATTGATTTCCACCGCCAGTAAATTCAAGTTAACATTCTGTTCTGTTGTATTTCCTCCGGAAACACAGTCCTCCAATTCAGAAAGTGAAATAGCATATTCAGAAGCCTTTCTTTTATCCCTGTTTCGTTTTCGATAAATGTCAATGGATGCCCGACGAGTTAGTTTTACTAAATAAGTAGAAAGAATATTTGGCTTATGGGGTGGTATGGAATTCCACGCATTTAGATAGGTATCATTTACACTTTCTTTGCTATCTTCAATGTTTGAAAGAATATTATAAGCAATCGTTCGAAGATAGTTTCCATAATTTTTTTCTGTTTCTTGAATCGCTGATTCGTCTCGCTCCAAGTAGAGTTCGACAATCCTCTTATCTTTCATAGGCGAACCTCCTTTCTCCCTGTTATACGTATTCACTCTATATCTCGTCAAAAAAAGAATTTGGTTGCATGAGGTATGAATTTTTATTTATTATTGGGCGTTTATGTTGAGCAGGACACAAAAGAAGCGTTTATCCATTGAAATAAATAAACGCTTTTATGCCATTAGTAACTTCCATAGTAGAAATCGAAGCATGAGATTAAAATTTTAATTATGTAGTTAATGAGTGAAAGCAAAATTCTTATGAATAATAAATAGGCCGACTACCATGTATGCTTTTATCGACCGATTCATTGATCCACTGTATAGCAGAGTCAGGATTGCCTTCATGAATCAGCGTAATTAATGTAGTAGAATTATTGTAAAGCGCATCAATTCCATACAATGTACAAAAACGTTCCCAAAGTGTAAGCACTGCAACCTTGAAAGAGTGGAAGATCAGTGGGAGTAGGGTATTTCCTGATAAAAAAGCTAATTCATGTTGAAAATCAAAAGCCGCTTCGGAAGCCTTTGTTATTGAATCTGCAGTTTTAATTTTTTCTGCCTTTTCGTAAAGCGAACGAATATCTTCGGGAGTAGTTCTAGTCATAAGCAATCTTACTGCAAGTGTTTCAAGCGCGATCCTAACTTCAAGGATTGAGCGAATTTCTTCATCACGCAACCTTCCACCGTTGTAGTTCATTATAGAGATTAAAGTATCTAAAGTGCCATTTCGTCGGTAATCTGCTATAAAGGTACCAACACGAGGTTTCGTTATTAAGAAGCCCTTTTTTTCTAGTTCAGAGATTCCTCCATTTACAACAGCACGACTAACTTGCATTACTTCAGCCAATTGTCTTTCTGGTGGAAGTTTTTCTCCAATCGTTAATTTTCCAGAAAGTATCATATGTTCTAACTGAGTAACAAAAAGTTCTTTTAACGAGGGTGCACTTAATCTTGAGAATTCCATAGTGACTTTGTATGATGTTTTAACAAAGATAAGACATCATAGCTACTCCTTTCTTTTTATATGTATAAATTAGCATTTTAGGTTTTAAGTAAAAAATGATTAATAAATATCTTTGAATACAAGGGATTTGGCTTTGGTATAACCACAGACCAAAAAAACTATAAATTCATTATATTGGTAAAATTAGATAAAATCAAGTAGTAATTAATAAAATATGTAAATATTTGCACAAATATTATTGACTATTCTATATGAGAATGTTAATATTATAACAAAGTATAACACATTTTTCCAACTGGTATGACCACAGATTGGAGAAAAGTACATTAAAAGGAGAGAATGATATGTTTCGTTTCAATTATGAAGCAGGAGCAACCGCAATTCAAGTTTGGCTCGTTTGGATTTTAGTCTTTGTAGCACTTTTTTTATTAAACGAGTTTTCAAGAAGGAATAAGTATGGGGGATTTGTAAGCTTTATAGTTTTCCCAATCGGTTTATCCATTCTTTGGTTTACAACATTAAAAGATACGACGTATACCGATTGGTTTCATCTTGCAAAAGTTTACTCTGCAACCGCAGGTTGTATCGGTTTCTGGTGTATTCGTTATGTTCATGGTAAGAATAAAAAGACAGGGAAAGAATGGCGACTTTCCGAGCAAAAGTGGGCACTATGTTTTCCACCGTTGATCTTAGCAATAAACATTTTAGAAGCAGTGGCAAGGGACATCCAAGTAGGAACGCAGTATAAAGGTGGCGGAATTTTATCAGATGGAACTATGTATGTTCTTGGCGGTAGTTGGAATTATATGAACGCGATTGCAGGTATTTTAAATATTAT
>CAJJLI010000460.1 GCA_905192625.1 uncultured Clostridium sp.
AAAATCGCATCTGCCTGACCGGCATCTTCCTGCTTTATAGTTTTCTTTTATGTACTTATAAATATTACTTGCCATTAACTCATAATCAATGAGAAACGTTTCCTTAAAGAAAAGAATGCTTTGTTGTGGATTCAAATTTAAATAATCAAACTGCATATTTAAATTTACTTTCAATTCCTTAGAAAAAATTTCATTCATCTCCTCAAAAAAATTATGATCGGATTCGATTAATATCATTCGATGATACATTGTTGTAGTTTCATTCTCTAAATTAATATCAGTTTGCTCAAGTAAGGATTCTAAAGAAATCCCATTTACCAATTTATAAAGTATATGTTCCCATAAAAACTTATTCTTGTTCTGACGAACCTCTTCTTTTTGCTCCCGTTCTTTTAACTCTTTTAAAACTTCTTTGATGGTTTTATTAAATTCTTCGGGATCCACAGGTTTAAGAATGTAATTATTGACTCCCATACGAATTGCTCTTCTTGCAAATTCAAATTCACTATAACCACTAAATACAATGCACATCAAATCTGGATAGAGCAATATTGCTTCCTGTATTAGTTGTAGTCCATCCATAAATGGCATTTTTACATCGGTAAATAAAATATCCACTTTGTTATGTTTTAAATACTCAAAAGCTGCCTTTCCGTGTACTGCTTCTATTACTTGTAACTCAATACCACTTTCTTTTAATAGAAACTTGATTCCTTCTCTTTCTATTTTTTCATCATCTGCTATTAAAATTGTTCTCATATTGATTATCACTCCTCAAAGCATTACAAACTTACGATGATACAACGCCCATATATTTACATGTTTTCCTACCTTATTTTAACATATATCTTATATATGCTCAATTTCAAATAATGCTTTTGAGAAACGAATTTACATCCTTAGCATAACGCTAAACCGTAAATTAAAAGGCGCATGACGTGCTAGATAAATCGGCTCCTCATATCAGCACGTCAGCGCACGAATTTCGTTAATAAAACCTGTTTCTTCTATTTATTTTAAGTACTTACCACTTCCACCTATTTTTCCTGGTGCTGGATTTCCAGGTAGATCAAGAACATAGACTCTCATATTTCCTTTTCCTGTACTTGGTATTGATAACGAATTATTAGTTACAACCTTGATATCCCCAGTAATTACGTCCTTATAGGTTCCATTTGGTATTCCATTAAACGTTGCACCATTCGTAATTGAAACAAGAACAAAGCTATCGACCCCTGTTTTTGCATCGGTGTAGCGCCTCTTAAATGCCATTTCACCAGAAACACCTTCCGTTGAATATTGTCCTTTTCTTAGTGCTGGAATTGCTCTACGAATTTTATTCAACCTTTGAATATGTAAAGACAGTGGATGGTTTAAAGTAGATGCAATTGCACCAGTTGCATTGGTATATTCCGCAAAATCAGCTACTGAAACTGACCCTTCAATATGATCTCCAAAATACGCTCTTCCGGTCTCACTCAGTGGTTTTGTTGGTCCTGGATCAATCACTGCTCCCTTCATAAATTCAATTTCACTTCCATAGTAAATACAAGGAATTCCTCGAAATGTAAACATTAGATTAAGATTTTCTGCCCAAGTATCCTGTGTCCCTGCAAATCTTTGGTTTTCAGGAGCACCATCTGGTGCATAATCATGGGAATCTACATATGTTACATTCCAAGTAGCATCGCTATAATATTTATCCCCTTCGACGCCGATTCGAAAAGCATCACTTGCTACCGAGAAATTCCAATGCATAGGAAAATCAATGACACCTAAACCCGATGAAATACTAGTATCTGGAGCATGATATGTGTTACCATTTAACAAATGATTATTGCTCGTAGGTTGTTCATTGACATTTTGATTGTCGTTCCAATGTTTAACTGTACTATTCATATTTGTTGTTGTGTCTCCCCACGCATATGGCTTATTTTCAGCCCATGTATAAAATGGGGTAGATATTGCTGGGATATTACTGTTCCATACTTGTCGATATCTCGTAGCTACTTCACCAAATATAAAGAAATCATCTCCACCTGCAGCTTTAAATGCTGGAATATAATATTTATTAAAGGTTAATCTAGAAATATGTTTTACCGTATCGATACGAAAAGAGTCCACTCCCATGTCGATATACTTTTGATACGCACTAGTTAAGTAATTAGCTACCGTAGGATTTTCCGTATTTAGATCCACGCAATCACCTGCTATTTGCCCTGTTTGAACGGTATATCCCTCCCAGCTCAAACTCTTTTCATGATGATAAATATTTAAAGTATCATTCGCATCTTCTTTCATAGCACTAATTCTTGCTTGGTATTGTTGGCCTGGAGATAATACATTATAATTCGCTGGTAGTTTTCCTGTATCGATTCTAATTATATTGTCTGCCGTATCTTCTTTCGTTTCATCTTTTGTAAACATAGGGAATAAATTCTCTTCTCCAAAATTGCCTGTATGGTTTAATACTATGTCTTGTATTACTTTTAATCCTTTTGCATGTGCTGCATCAATGAAATCTTGATATGTTATTCCATCTGATTCATATCTTTTATCAACTTCTGTAAAATCAATGGCATGATATCCATGATAATCATAACCACTCATATTTTTAACCACCGGTGTAATCCAGATTGCTGAAAACCCTAGTGCTTTTATGTAATCCAACTTCTCAATTAGTCCTTTAAAATCACCTCTCCATGCCGCATCATTGCTATTTTTCATTGCTGCTACTTCATCCCAGCAATGCATATTGTTGCTCGGGTCTCCATCATAAAATCTTGTTATCATAACAAAATAAATAGATTCATCGCGAAAATCCAA
>CAJJLI010000461.1 GCA_905192625.1 uncultured Clostridium sp.
TTTTTATTGAAACACTAATTTATAACAATCAAATTGATCATTGATGCAAAAACCATGATTTTTATAAAGTTTTGTTGCAATTTCATTATAACTTCCTACATGAAGAAGGATTCTTTTAATGCCAACTTCTTTTTGCTTTCTCACCTCATTATATACCGATGTAAGTAAGGCATTTCCATAACCCTGCCCTTGGTATTCTTTACAAACTCCAACATCAAATAATGTAACTGCAGTGCTTCCATAAAATAAACTAAAAAAGCCCACCGTGGCTTCGTTATCATAAGCAACGAATGTTTTTAATCTTGGCTCTAATAAGGCATCCTCAAAACGTTCGGCAACTTCTTCTTCCGTCATTTGAAATAATGGCATCATTTTTGAAATGTAAAACTCTTTTTGTTCTTGTTTGATTTCTAGTAACGTAATAGCCTTAGTTTGTTTTTTTCGTGTGCTTACTTCATCCTCTAAAGACAACTCCATCTGATATTCGGAATATAAATAGTTAGCACCTACTGATTTAATTGCATTTATGGAATTCTCATCATAAGGTTTTTGAAATATTAATACTTCCGCAACGCCTTCTTTTTTGCACTCTTTAAACGCAGCCTGGACCAATTTCTTGAAAATCCCTTTACGTCTGCTCTCTGGGTCTACATATGCATTTAACTCAATATCACTCTCATCGATATTCGTTAAAGATAAAAACCCCTTCAAACCATTTTCATAATATAAATAAAAACATCTTAGATTCGTTAATGTATTACCGTTTGCTGATAAATAAACCGTTCTTTCTGATTGATCAAAAGCATTACACTTCTCTTCTAATGCTCGGATCTCTTCTCGATATCGGCCATTCAAACGATGTAGACACTTTAAATTCCCCATGTTTGTTTCACCGAAGCCTCTCTTTTTTATCTTTTTTTTGTATTCACTACACTAATTGTTGCTTAACTCTAACAGAATATCGGTTAGTTTTGCAAACTGTTCTAGTGTCAAGGCTTCTCCGCGAATTGTAGGTGTTACCCCTAATTGTTCAATTGCCTTTTCTATGGTTTCCTTTGAAAATGACAACTCACTTGAATTATTAAGCCCGTTTGCCAATGTTTTTCTTCTTTGATTAAACGAAGCACGGATTAACCTGAACATAAGTTGTTCATCCTTTACACGAATTGGCGCATCTTGATGAAGCGTTAATCGAATTACCGCAGATCCTACATTGGGACGCGGCATAAAACAATTTGGTGGAACATTGGCTACAATATAAGGATCAGCATAATACTGTACTGCCAATGAGAGCGCACCATAATCTTTGCTTCCTGGACCAGATTGCATACGTTCTGCAACTTCTTTTTGAACCATAACTGTAATATTCTCGATCGGTACATGTGCTTCAAACAATCCCATTATAATAGGAGTCGTTATATAATAAGGCAGATTCGCAACTACTTTAATTGGTTTTCCGCCATTCTTTTCGTTAACCAATGCTTTGATATCTACTTTTAAAATATCTTCATTAATAACAGTCACGTTATCATACTTAGACAAGGTATCTTGTGTTAAAATAGGAATCAAATTTTTATCAATTTCAACTGCGATAACTTCTCTTGCATTCTCACATAAGTACTGAGTCATCGTACCAATACCAGGCCCGATTTCAAGCACCATGTCATCCTTCGTTATATTGGCCGCTTTTATTATTTTTTCAAGAACATGAGTATCAATTAAAAAATTCTGTCCGAATTTTTTTTGAAAGATAAAATGGTATTTGTTCAAAATCTCAATTGTATTCTTAGGATCACCTAATGTTGCCATGTACTACCTCATTTCAAATTTATTTATCTATCTTAATAGGCTCTTTCTCAAAGCTTACTAATTATTTCGTAATTGATTCAACTTCCCATTACTTTATTTTATACAATATAACTTCTTTGCATTTTCATTTGTCACTCGGATCACTTCTTCTTTTTCTATTCCTTTTTGTGATGCAATTTCGTCCACTACATAAACTAAATTAAGAGAAGAGTTTCTTTTCCCCCGATTTGGTTCAGGTGAAAGATATGGACAATCTGTCTCAAGCACAAGAAATTCAAGTGGAATTTGCTCTACTACTTCTTTTAATTTCTTTCCATTCTTAAAAGTGACTACTCCACCAATTCCTAGATAAAATCCCATCTTTACATATTCTTTTGCAATCTCTACACCATAGGAAAAGCAATGTATGACTCCGCTAAACTTCTTCCCTTGCTTACCCGCATATTCCTTGGCTTCTTTCATGATTACAAGTGTATCTTCAGCAGCATCTCTACTATGAATAACAACGTGCATTTCTAAATCAATTGCTAAATATAATTGTTTTTTAAACCAATATTTTTGTAACTCCCTCTCTGGTGTATCCCAATAATAATCTAGTCCAATTTCACCAATTGCTACAATTTTAGGAAGACTCACCTGCTCCTTTAACCACTCAAAGGAAGTTTCATCTAATTGGTCGGTATCGCTAGGATGCACTCCAATCGCTCCATATATATGATCGTATTTACGGGTTAATTCAATGGTGTTTTTTGATGATTCAATGTTCGCTCCGATATTTACAACGGTTTCTATCCCAGTTTCAAATAATTGTTTTAATAACTCTTCTCGATCCCCATTAAAAGCATTGTCATCATAATGTGCATGTGTATCTATTAACATAATTACCTCTCAAAAACTAATCTATAATTACTTTGTATCTCTTCATTTTTATGCAATTGTTTTTTATTATAAGGCTTTATTATAATTTTGTCCATGTAATCTAAGCATTCCCTACAAAGAATGTGCTTAGTAC
>CAJJLI010000462.1 GCA_905192625.1 uncultured Clostridium sp.
AAAAGTTAAGCTTAGGTGTATTAGGACTTGGTGAAGGTAGAAGTATAATATCTGCGTGTTTAGAAAGTGAAATGTGGGAATTAGGTAATATTTGTGATATCAATGAAGAAGTATGCAAAGAAAGAGTTGAGGAGTTTGGATTAACAAAATATACAACTTCATACGAAGATATGCTTGGGGATCCTTCAATCGATGTTATAGGAATCTATACTCCAGACCAGTTACATGCAACTCACATTAAGATGGCTCTTGAAGCAGGAAAACATGTTATTTGTACGAAACCTTTAATGATTAATTTGGATGAAGCTAACGAGTTACTAGAAGTTCAAAAAAGAACAGGCAATCACGTTTTTGTTGGCCAAAGTTCTAGATATTTTGAACCTGCAAAAATGCAGAGAAAAGATTTTTTAGACGGATTACATGGAGAACTTGTTACTCTAGAAACTCACTATATCAGTGATTCAAGTTGGTTTTTAACGAAAGACTGGAGCCATAAGAAAGGATTTTCTTGGTTATATAATTTTATGAATCATGCCGTTGATTTAGCGGTTTGGTATCTTCCAGAAGTTGAAGAAGTGTATAGTGTGGGCGTGGTAAGCCAGAATACAAAAGAACGTGGGTTATCAGTTCCAGACACCATGAAAACAATATTAAAGAATAAGGATGGGATATGTGCAAGTATTTCAGGAGTTTATGCCACTCCAACACTAGGAAGTGCCGTTGAACAATCCATTAGTTGTACTCTTCGTGGGACAAAAGGTATTAGCCGTGCAGGTTATCCAAAATTAAAATATTATACCAATTTTGCACCGATTGAAAAGACTACACAGTTGCATACATACGACGATTTACATGGATATTTCTTTCGGTTTGAAGCAGAATCTCATCATGCAGGTGAATATCAAAATTACATCGAATATTTTGCAACTTGTTTAAATAAGGGGAATACACCAAAACCTGATTTAAATGAAGGAATTCGTACTTTAGCAGTGATGGAAGCAATTGAAGAATCAATGAATACATCACAGAGATTGGGGCTTTGATGTGATTGGAGAACAGGGAGAGTATTATTATCATACCAATTATTAAGAGTGCTAGGACATCTAGACGAATGGCATGGTGGAATGCAAGTTTGGAATCCTTCCTGGATCACAGCACAAGTACTTCAAAATAACCTTATGTTCTATCATGAGAGTAAGGTAAGAGAGGATAATGTATAGATGAATCGATTGGATGAGAAGACATTTAAACAAGTTGAATTGCCACAAATTAAGGAGCATTCTGTTTCAGTAGAGGAGTATGGTGCAAAATCAGGCATTCATTTTCGTAATACGAAAGCTTTTAATGAGGCAATTAAGCATGTAAATGAGATAGGTGGAGGTATAGTTATAATTCCAGAGGGAATCTGGTATACTGGTCCGATTCAATTACGTTCTCATGTAGAACTTCATTTGAAACGAGGGGCTTATGTTATTTTTCAATATAACAAAGAGGAATACCCACTTATTAAGACAAATTATGAGGGGACGGATAGGATTCGTGCAACTTCTCCGATTTATGCTTATGATGAAGAGGACATTGCAATTACAGGTGATGGAATTATTGACGGTCAAGGAGAACTTTGGAGACCTACAAAAAAGGTGAAATTAACAGAATCTCAATGGAATAAGCTGACACAAACAGGGGTGACAGACGGCAGAATATGGTATCCATCTCAGTCATCGTTTGATGGAATGCACAATCCAGATGTTAAACCAGACGAAGAAAATGCGTTAGAACGTGCGGAAGAGTATTATGATTTTTATCGTCCCGTTATGGTTAGTTTGATACGTTGCAGGAGAGTTTTAATTGATGGTGTTACACTGATGAATTCCCCTGCTTGGAACTTGCATCCACTATTTTGTGAACATGTAACAATTAATAAGGTAACCATTCGTAATCCTTGGTATGCTCAAAATGGAGATGGATTAGATTTAGAATCGTGCCGTTACGTGAATATATTTGATACTACGTTTGATGTTGGAGATGATGCAATTTGCCTAAAGGCTGGTAAGAATGAAGAAGCAAGAAAAATCCAATTTCCAACAGAATATGTTACAATTAAAGGGTGTACCGTATACCATGGACATGGAGGGTTGGTAGTTGGTAGTGAAATGTCTAGAGGGGTACGTAATGTAGTAGTTGAAAACTGTACTTTTATTGGGACAGATATCGGAGTTCGCTTTAAAAGCACTCTTGGACGTGGTGGAGTAGTAGAAAACATTCGACTTTCTCATATTCGTATGACCAATATTGTAAAAGAAGCTATTTTATTCTCCATGCGCTATAGTGGAGCAATGGATGCATCGAAAGTAAAACAAGATGATATTCCAGAATTTAAGAATATAGAGTTGGATAATATTTCTTGTGATGGTGCGACTGCGGCTTTTAGTGTATATGGCTTAGAACAGTTACCAATTCATGATATTACATTGAGCGATAGTGTACTACGTGCTAAATCAGGTGCTCACCATGAATATGCCAAGTCGATTTGCTTTAATAATGTGACAATCACTGAAGGAGTTGGTGAGGGAGATACTAGATACTATAATAATGTTGATATTACTAAAGAAATGATGAGGTAGAGTTAAGTGTAGAAAATTACTTTCACACCTCCATTACTTTAATGTGCGAAGAGAAAGCGGATGGAAGATGAGAGCGATTTTAAAACCATAACTCAGCAAGTTTGTGTCGCGCTGTGCCCACAAACTTGCTATGTCCAAAAAGCAGCGCAGAAATGAGGAAAAGTATGTATAAAAAAGCACCATGGGAATATGGA
>CAJJLI010000463.1 GCA_905192625.1 uncultured Clostridium sp.
AGTTAAAGGTGGAAGACGATACAGGGAAGTCTTTACTGCTTCATCATAATATGCAGCAATATTCTCATCCAAAGCTTCATTTGTGGTGCACTTCTTTATAATAGTGGATGGAAACACTCCTTCCCAGCCTCTCCAACCAAAATTTACAAAACTCTCTTGAACAAGTACTGAGTGCTTTAAAGAATCTTTTATTAGCTGAGTAACTGGAACAGGTTTATAGCGAGTGAATGAATATATTGATTCTACCAGATCCTGCCCAACATTCCCTACATATTTAATGTATCGATTATAAAGCCTTTGAAATGAAATACCAGGTATATTACGCACCCCTTTGGCCATGACTGCAAGCATTTCCACAAATGCTTCTGGTAATTCATCAAATCGTGTGACTACGGGAGGATTATTGTCAGAGGTATCTTTAGAAACATTAATTTCGATGATTTTACCGGCAATTTCCATGTCATGTTGACTTAGATTAAATGGATCATAACCGGATCCACCATCTCCAGTCGTTAAAATAAGGTTTCCTGTTTCAGGAGAAAAGTTTAAGCTATTCACACCATTGTGGTTTGAAAAAGGTCTTCTTATATTAAGTAATGTCCGCCGTTTTATAGGTGGACCATTTACTTGTAAAATCCATTCTTCAACAGTGTCAATATGGTCATATTGAGTTTCTCTGTTTAACCATTCAAGGTTTAGAGTACTAGGATCACAAGGATTTGGATGAAACGATTTTGGTAGTGCGCTCGGACCTTGTGTGCCAGCGACTGAATAATGGAGATAAAACATTCCGTTGTAATAAAAATCAGGGTGAAATGCTAACCCTAACAACCCCCTTTCATCATACCCACCACTAGAAGCACCTAGTTCAATAATTTGTGAACGTATATCCAAAAAGGGTTCAATTACTCCGTCTCCTATGTAAAAAATCTCCCCAACTTGGGTAGCAATAAATAATCGTTCCACAGAGTCTCCGGGAAGTATTGCTGTTTTTAAAACCGTAGGTAAATTTAACCTACTAACAAGAGGCAATAAACCAACTTTTACTTTTTTCAACTTTATTTATGCTCCTTCTAACTCTCTTGTTATAAAATATGATTCAAATGATTTCATTAGCACAAGATTAAAAGACAAAGAAGGAATGTTACACAAATTTAGATATTATGTAACACTCCCCCTATTTATTAGCTATTATTGATGTTTTAGGTTCACATTCTAGGTCTAACGATAATTCGTTGATATTGCCTGTAAACTTTAAATGAGCTGCTCCCACCCGATACAGGCGATGATAATCTATTATGAAAACAAAATAATAAGCAAAATTGGCTATTTAAACAATAATTTTTTCAATTCTTCAACGGTCTGGTCAATCTCATCTTTGGTTGTAAATCGACCAACACTAAAACGAATCGCTCCATAGGCAATCTCAGGATCTACACCCATTGCTGCAAGGACAGGTGAAATAGTTTTTTCACCGCTATGACATGCAGAGCCTGTTGAGGCATTTATTTCAGGAATAGAATTTAAAATATCACTACCACTCTCACCTATGAAACTTATGTTAAGAGTATTCGGTAAACTATTTATAAAATCTCCATTGAGATGAATTTTATCACCAAATGCATTCTCAAGTTGATGATAAAAATATTCTTTTAATTGAAATAGCGTATTATCTTGTAAATGCCTTGAAGCTATTTCGGCAGCTGTTCCAAGGGCAACATCGTATGGAACATTTTCAGTACCCGCACGAAGACCTTTTTCTTGTCTCGCTCCATGTAATAGTTGCTCTAATTGGGCTCCTTCACGTATATATAACGCTCCGATACCCTTCGGTGCATAGAGCTTATGGCCAGCGATCGTTAGAAAATCTACATGTAATTGGTTCACATCAATGGGTACCTTTCCCATAGACTGGGAGGCATCAGTATGAAATAATATGCCACGTTCTTTGCAACATCTACCGATTTCTTGAATCGGCTGTAAGGTACCAACCTCATTATTAGAATGCATAATAGAAACTAAAATCGTATCTTCTCTCATTGCATTTTTTATATCTTCTACATGAACTGCACCGTATTGATCCACTGGTACATAGCTTACATCGAACCCATTTTTTTCTAAAAATTTTAAAGGTTCCATAATCGCTGGATGTTCAATGACTGATGTTATGATATGTTTACCTTTGAAAGCGTTTTTATATGCGACACCTTTTATTACTGTATTGTTAGACTCACTTCCACAACTCGTAAAGGTAATCTCATGCGGCTTTGCCCCTATAAAATTAGCAACCTGTTCTCTTGCACGCTCTACCGCTGCTTTTGCTGATTTTCCAAGGTCATATGTATTTGATGGATTTCCAAACTGATTCTCGAAATATGTTTTCATTGCATGATATACTTCTGGGTCAATGGGTGTTGTAGCATTGTAATCTAAATAAATCATCTGATTCCTCCTATTGTTGTCACTAAGCTGTATTAAAATTTTTATTTTAAACCCCATTTTTGCCGCACGCTTTTTGCGCATAACAAGTTTTTGGTACGCAAGCACAAACTTGCGTGTGAAAATTAATTTCTATTTTTCACACTAAACTCTCTTTTAATTTTTGTCTTTGTTCTAACGTTATTTCTATTCTAATTTTTATTTATTCTAACTTTATTTCTATTTTATTTTCTTTCTTAATTGGATAAACCCAACACTTAAACTTCTTCTAATTCAGTAACGCATATAGATTTATTTAAATTTTATATTACAGGACATTGAAACAACTGTCTAGCAAAAGATTAAATATCCATTTTTAAAAACACATTAGCTTCCAT
>CAJJLI010000464.1 GCA_905192625.1 uncultured Clostridium sp.
AAAAGACCTGCTTCCTCTGTTTGTGCAAGAGCTTGCGCAAGTGGCGCACCACCCATATCATTTGCTAGAATTGTTCCTGCAAACATGGCAGGATCGGCACCAAGAAATCCAAAGAGTGGTACAATGACAGGCTTTAAGATATCTGCTAAAACAGGAGCAAGTGCTATTATACCAACCATGGATATTGCTAATGAACCTATTGCTAAAATACCTTCTTCAAATTTTTCACCGATGCCAAATTTATTACCGATAATACGGTCAAGTGCACCTAGAACTGCAAATACAACCATGATATATACAATAATTTCATTTAAACTCATAAAACACCTCCTTATCGTTTTAATAAATTCTCAACTATATCTTTATCAGGTGAAGGAATAATAGCTATGTTTTCTATTTCACCCTCACTTAATACCTTTTTTGCTTCTGAGATTCCATACTCAATACTACTAACCGATCCTGTCACTGCAAAAACAAGTTTACCACCAATTGTAAACGCGAGATAGATGCGTATTACCGTAACAGCTGCACTTTTTAATACAATATCTAGTGCTTTAATTCCTGTACAAACTTTTCTTGTCTCTACAATTCCAACGGCATCTTGTGTCCCTAGTGACTCATACTTACCTCTTATCCCTTGAATGATTGCTGGAGACACTGCATGTACTTTAAAACTATCAAATAGCATCTTCCCAGCAATACTTACTCCATAATCAATTGATGTTTCTACTTCACCTTCATCACCAGCAACAATAATTAAAAACTTGCCTGGACATATGGTTTTAAAATAAATTATTTCAACATCTGCTTTTTTTACAATCGCATCTGCCACATACATCCCTCGACTGATGCTGGTGAATTCTAATGCTCCTATACTTTTATTCATAGTTTTCCACCACCACAGAGTCAACAATTCCTACGATAGCAGCATCTACTGGTGTACTTGCTTGTGACAATGCATAGCGTGCGGAACCCCCTCGTACAATAAGTACCTGATCGCCTGTACCAGCTCCAACCGTATCCACTGCAACTACAAGTTTATTACTTGGCTTTTCATTCGCATCAACTAGCTGCACTACCAATAACTTTTGACCATTTAGTTTTTCATCTTTTTTGGTAGCCCATACGCTCCCGATTACCTTACCAAGCTCCAACCTACTGCGCCTCCGTTACTCTTTTATAAAGCGGATCCGATGTGTTCTAGTATAATCTAGTGCACTCGGAGTTACAATACTATTTTTACCAATACGTATTGCTGTATTCGTCTTAATATTTAATTCTATTAAATCCTTTTCAAGAATTAATCTTTTGTTTAGCGTAATCGTCTCTTCATGATAAGAATCTTTTTGTGCTACATTATAAACTTTATTTTTATCAATGATTTCGGAATCCAATCTTATTTTATCTGGAAGTAATAACATATCTTCTGTGATAAATTGTATTCCATATCCTTTAATACAAGCTTCGTAATCCAATAACTTACGATAAAAATTTTTATTCGCAGTTGGCTTATATGCAAGGTAAGCAAGTCCATCTTCTAAAATAAAGATATCTTTTCCAATAAGAAGTGCATACTGAATTAGTTGTATGAAAGGTCTTGTCCCATTACCTATGGCAATATCGATTAAATCACCGACTTCTAGATAACTAACAACTACGCAATCCGCATCCGTAATGGATGGATATAGTTCATCCACACTTTTTACCGTACTAAGATCGACTTGTGTTACACAATACTCTTGCAAAATTCGATTGGATAATAATTTTGAATTCGAAGATAATGCTAGTAGCTTTTTTTTCTTTACATAGGAAAGAGTTTTCTCATTCTGTAAGCGTTTTAGAATTTCTTCCACGATGTCATCAATTAGTTGCTCATACATAATTTCATCTCTCCCAAACAGTGGTGATAAAATCATATATCGATTTTATACAATCTCTTTTAGTATCAAACCTTTTGTATTTTTATTAAAACCACAAGCATTAGCTTCATCATGATCAATATGCATCGCTGTGCTAAAATTTTTATTTACACGAACATCCACATCCTCAAATATCACTGGTCGTTCTCCAAAAGCCTTTACTTTAACAATTTCTCCGTTGGTAACATTGAATTTCATTGCATCTTCTGGCGTAATGTGTATATGTCGCTTTGCTACGATTAACCCTTCACGAATTTCGATCATCGCTCCGTTTTTCGGATTCGTAATAATGATTCCAGGTGTTCCATCGATATCACCGCTCAAGCGAACAGGTGCTTTGGCTCCTAACGTTAGGGCATCGGTTAAGGAGATTTCAACCTGAGATCTTCCACGCTCTGGTCCTAGTACAACGACATTCTTAATCGAATTTTTCGGTCCCGTAATGGTAAGTCGTTCTTCACAGGCATACTGGCCAGGTTGTGATAACTCTTTTACTGGAGTTAACTGATATCCATATCCAAATAATTTATTAATGTCTTCTCTACTTAGATGTATATGTCTTCCGGATGCCTCCATCGTTATAAATAATTTTTCTTTCAGTTCTTTTAAAACAGCATTTACAATGGTATCTACATTCATGCTTGACTGTGTTAACATACTGCCTCTTTCCTACCGCTATTCATCATATTTCCCTGTAAGATACTTAAACATCATTACCCAAAACATTGATGAGAGACGGTTAAATGCTTGAATAATATCTTCTCTCGTTACGGTTCCATCCTCCGCTTTAAATGCCTTAAAGGCTATAATCTCCGTTTTTCTAGCAAGGGTTCTAAGTTTATTTAAATACGCTACCATTTCTCCATGCTGATAGGTT
>CAJJLI010000465.1 GCA_905192625.1 uncultured Clostridium sp.
TACCTGTAAGCTTAGTAATTGCATCCATACTTAAATCATCTGTCATTATAACGCCATCAAATGCAAGTTCTTCTCTTAAGATTTTATGCACATTACTTGATAAAGACGCTGGCATGGTATCATCCATGCTTTTTACAATATTATGGGAAACTAAGATACTGTTTGCTCCAGCCTTAATTCCAGCGATAAAAGGTAAAAAATCATTGGTTTGGAATGTTTCATAACTCCGATTATCATAGGCAATCCCAGTATGTGTATCAACATTATTCCCATAGCCAGGAAAGTGTTTTAGCACAGAACCTAGATTGTTTTTTTTCATTGCTAAAACAACCGACGTGATATACTCCGATGTTTTTTCTACAGACACTCCAAATGTTCGATCATACATATAGTCTTTTACATCGAATGAAAGATCGCAAACAGGCGCTAAATTTACGTTAATACCTAATTCTTTCAATAATTCTGCTTTTTCATACGTGTCTTGTATAATTAGGTTCATTCCGCCTTTGGTGTACAAAACTCTTGGCGATAAGAACGGTGTTTCACGAAATTCTTCAAACTTACTCACACGAACAACCGTACCACCTTCTTCATCCACCCCGATGAGCATTGGGATATTCGAAGCTTCTTGATAAGAACGAATATTATTAATTACTTCTTCTTTGCTTTTATCTTTAAAATTATTTGCAAATAAAATAAATCCGCCCAAATGGTAGTTCGTTATATCGTCTACTGCTGTCGTCTCATCACATCGTGCGAAGAATAATTGGCCAACTTTTTCTTCTAATGTCATAGAATCTATTCGTTCTAATAACTTTTTATCTGTTGAAGAACTTTCTGAATCTTCATTCGGCTTCGATTCATTTCCATTGTTAGTAGCACTACCAGGATTATCCGCCTTATCTATGTCATTCTCATTCTCTGGTTTACCAACACCGGTTGATCCTTCCTGATTTTGACCATTTGTTTCATCCTTTTGATGATTCATTTGATTCGCTTTTCCAAAGTTTAATATTCCTACAACACAAAGTGAAAAAATTAGCAATAATAAAAATAAGGGTACGATGCTATTTTTTAGTTTCTTTCCTTTCATAAAACACCTCATTCCAGCGGATATTACAATCCACATAGACTACATGTTTAACCTAAACACAAGAAATCTTATATCAGCACATTGAGAACTACCTCTTCTACCTCGCCAATAATAAATATAATAAATATTCATTCGAATACTTAATTTGTCGTTGACACTCAAATCCTAAGCTTTCATATATACAGATAGAACTAGTTCTTGTAATATGAGATAGATACTCCCACGATAGGTTAAAAATGTTTATTTTATTTTTAATTGTATCTGATAAAGCTTATTTAAAGCATCAATGGGTGAAAGTCTTGCAATGTCTAAATCCTTTATTTCATTGATAACATCGTCATAATGATTCAAACCAAACAAGGATAGCTGTACTGCTTCTTCCTGCATAGGTGTACTTTGCTTATTTAAAGTAATTACAGCTTCATTTGTAGCATCTACTTGTTCTGTAGTACACCCTATGTCTGTAACAGACACTGACTCATTTGCGGCAGCTACTTCAAGATTTCTCGCCTTCTTAGCAATATCTTTCTCACTAAGCTTCTCAACAATTTCCTTTGCACGACTTATTACGCTTTGAGGAACTCCAGCAAGCTTAGCAACTTGAATACCGTAACTTTGATCTGCCCCACCTTTAACAATCTTACGTAAGAATACAATATCATCACCCTGTTCTTTTACTGCAATGCAATAATTATTCACAGACTCGATTTTACCTTCTAATTCTGTTAATTCGTGATAATGGGTAGCGAATAAAGTTTTTGCTCCAAGCAATTTTTTATTGCTTATATGCTCAACAACCGCCCATGCAATGCTAAGTCCATCAAAAGTTGATGTTCCCCTTCCGATTTCATCCAATATCAACAAGCTGTTTTTCGTTGCATTTCTTAAAATATTTGCCACTTCCGTCATTTCAACCATAAAGGTACTTTGACCAGATGCAAGATCATCGGAAGCACCAACTCTAGTAAAAATACGATCAACAATTCCAATGTCTGCACGAGTCGCTGGTACAAAAGATCCAATCTGAGCCATTAACACAATAAGAGCAGTTTGTCTCATATAAGTTGACTTACCAGCCATGTTTGGACCTGTAATTATAGAAATTCGATTGGATTCATTGTCCAAATAAGTATCATTGGATACAAACATATCATTTGTAATCATTTGTTCAACAACCGGATGTCTACCTTCTACGATATGAATAATTCCTTTTGTATTTACATTCGGACGTACAAAATTATTTCGTTCTG
Organism: uncultured Clostridium sp.; assembly: GCA_905192625.1. Classification (GTDB taxonomy): domain Bacteria; phylum Bacillota; class Clostridia; order Lachnospirales; family Lachnospiraceae; genus Lachnoclostridium. The sequence goes on from CAJJLI010000465.1 coordinate 2,344, forward strand.
CAACAAAGGCTAAGGATGCCATGGTATCGATTTTAGCGATTGATTTTGCTGTTTTTTGAATGCGTAATACTTCGCTTGCAATTCTATCTCGAACCTCGGTAAACAAATCATATTCTAGCGCAAACAAACGATCTTCTGCATTTAGAATCTTATCCTCTAATTCTTTTAATTCTGGTGTTGTATATCTTTCTGCATTCGCTAATGTTTGTTTACGAATCCAATGGCTTGGAACTAATTCTGCATAAGAGTTTGTTACCTCAAAATAATATCCAAAAACACGGTTGAATTTTATTTTTAAATTTTTAATTCCCGTTTTATCTCGTTCCGTTGTTTCAAGATTTGCGAGCCACACTTTCCCATCAGTTTTTGCATGTCTTAACGAATCTACTTCTTCGTGATAACCCTCTTTGATTATCCCGCCTTCTTTTACACCAATTGGTGGATCATTTTCA
>CAJJLI010000466.1 GCA_905192625.1 uncultured Clostridium sp.
CAGCCGACGGACCTCGCCGCCTACGCGTCCTCGTCCAAGCATGATCCGCTTTCCACTCTATTTTTCTAAGTCTTTTTTCTTCTTCTTGTGTTTTAACCTCTTTATAATACGCTTCTTGTGCTAGGCGATCTGGATGCTCTCTCCGATGAGAAACTTTAGCTCCGTCTAGACGATGATTTCCACTTCCATCTCCTGATGAGACATTGGATGTTTTTAAGGATTCCAAAGAATCTCTACCTTCTTTTACCTCTTTGATATCAGGAGAATTACTTTTAACCTTACTCCCTTTGATATCTTTCAAGCCCTTCATTCCCGTCGAACTTTTTCTACTTCTCTTACCTTTCATTCGAAGATGTTTTTTCTTAACTTTCATAAAATATAGCAATGTCCCTAGTATGATTAGCAATATAATCGATACAATTGCTACAATAACAGCCAACGTGTCAAAATTCATAATATACTCTCCTTTGCTATATGCTCCATATGTATTATGCTAATATATGGCTAGTATTATACTTTATTACCAATATACTTTCAGAATGTAACAACAAAGAGTAATGAATTTAACCGTCTTAAGAAACTACTTTTTCTTTAGAAAAGAAGCTGCCCCACGAATTGTGAGACAGCCCTATCCTAAAATTTATGAATTAATTTTCTTCTTTATAATCTTTGATACTAAAGCTGATGCGGCCCATCTTATCTTTACCAAGACAAACAACTTTAACGATATCACCAAGTGTTAAAACGTCTTCCACGTGGTTAATACGATCTTTGCTTATCTTTGAAATATGAACCATACCTTCTTTACCTGGTGCAAATTCTACAAATGCTCCGAACTCTTTGATGCTTATAACTTTTCCTTCGAATACTTGACCTTCTTCAAAGTCAGTTACAATCGTTTGAATCATTTTTATTGCCTTATCCATATTCCCTTGATCAGTTCCACAAACAGAAACTGCACCTTCGTCAGAAATATCAATCTTAACTCCTGTTTGCTCAATGATTGCATTGATTGTCTTACCTCTTTGACCAACAACATCACCAATTTTAGCAGGATCGATTTGAATTTGGATAATTTTTGGAGCATACTGACCAACTTCTTTTCTTGGTTCAGCAATTACTGGGATCATAATATCATTTAAAATATAATCTCTTGCTTGTTTTGTTGTTCTAATTGCTTCTTCAATAATTGGTCTAGTTAATCCATGAATCTTAATATCCATCTGGATTGCAGTAATACCATCATGAGTACCAGCTACCTTAAAGTCCATATCTCCAAAGAAATCTTCAAGTCCTTGAATGTCTGTTAATACGATGTAATCATCATCAGAGTCACCAGTTACTAAACCACAAGAAATACCTGCTACTGGTTTCTTAATTGGAACACCTGCTGCCATTAATGATAATGTAGAAGCACAGATACTAGCCTGAGAAGTTGATCCATTGGATTCCATAGTCTCAGAAACAGTACGAATTGCATATGGGAATTCTGATTCACTTGGTAATACAGGTACCAATGCTTTTTCAGCCAATGCACCATGTCCAATTTCACGACGTCCTGGTCCACGAGATGGTCTTGTTTCACCAACGGAATAGGATGGGAAGTTATAATGATGCATATAACGTTTTGAAGTTTCTGCTTCATCAAGTCCATCAATTCTTTGTGCATCCGATAATGGTGCTAATGTTGTTACTGTTAAAATTTGAGTTTGTCCACGTGTAAACATACCTGAACCATGAACTCTAGGTAAGATATCAATCTCAGCTGCCAATGGACGAATCTGAGTGATTGCTCTACCATCTGGACGTTTGTGATCTTTTAAAATCATCTTACGTACTGTTTTTTTCTGATAATTATAAACAGCTTCATCAATAAACGCTAACCAATCTGGATTCGTTTCAGCAAATGCTTCTTCTAATTTATTTTTGATTTGACGGATATTTTCTTCACGTACTTGTTTTACGTCCGTAAATACTGCTTCTTCCATCTGTTCTGGTGTAACAATTGCTTTCATGGCTTCAAACATATCTGCTGGAACTACACAGCTAGTATATTCATGTTTTTCTTTACCACATTCAGCAACAATCGTATCAATAAATTTAATTACTTCTTGATTTAATTCATGTGCTGCATAGATTGCTTCGATCATTTGATCTTCTGGTACTTCATTTGCACCAGCTTCAATCATAATAACTTTATCCTTTGTAGAAGCAACTGTTAATGCCATATCTGAAATTGCTTTTTGTTCTGCTGTTGGATTAAATACAAATTTACCATCAATTAAACCAACTTGAGTGGATGCTGTTGGACCATCAAATGGAATATCAGAAATAGCAACTGCGATTGCAGAACCTAACATTGCTGTAATTTCAGGGGAGCAATCTGGGTCTACTGACATTACTAAATTATTTAAAGTAACATCATTTCTATAATCACTTGGGAATAATGGACGCATAGGACGGTCAATTACACGAGAAGTAAGAATTGCATTTTCGCTTGCCTTACCTTCTCTTTTATTAAAACCTCCTGGAATTTTACCAACTGCATATAATTTTTCTTCATATTCAACACTTAGAGGGAAGAAATCGATTCCTTCTCTTGGTTTTTCTGAAGCTGTAGCTGTGGATAAAACCACAGTATCTCCATAGTGCATAAATGCCGCACCATTAGCTTGCGCAGCTACACGACCGATATCTACTGTCAATGTTCTGCCTGCAAGTTCCATAGAAAAACTTTTGTACATATTCATATCTCCTTTAATATTACAACGAATTGACGAGCAATCCTG
>CAJJLI010000467.1 GCA_905192625.1 uncultured Clostridium sp.
TGCTCATTTATGGCAAGGAGTAACAGATCCTTACCTTTATGATGTAACTGTTAGAATCCTTCGCCACAATGAATGTATAGATGAGAGAGAAGCTACTCTTGGTATCCGTGAATTTTATGTAGACCCAGAAAAGGGATTCTTCTTAAATGGTATACCAACACCTTTAAGAGGGGTATCTAGACATCAGGATATGTTTGGAAAAGGTAATGCATTGACAGCAGAAGATCACTGGAATGATGCAGAGATGATTGCAGAGTTGGGTGCGAACACGGTACGTTTGGCTCACTATCAGCACAGTCAGGATTTTTATGATGCTTGTGACGCTTATGGATTCGTAGTATGGTCGGAAATTCCGTTTATATCAATTATGAATAAAGATCCTAAGGCACATGAAAACTGTAGAGAACAGATGAAGGAATTAATTTTCCAAAACTACAACCATCCTTCTATCTGTTTCTGGGGAATTTCAAATGAAATCACAATCGGTGGAGATCTTCCAGGACTTCAAGAAAATCTTGAGGACTTAGACCGCTTAGTAAAAGAGCTTGACAGCACAAGACTTACAACGATGGCTCAAGTTTCCATGCTTCCAATGGAATCTAAGCACAATCTTATTACGGATACAGTAAGCTACAACCATTATTTTGGATGGTACGGTGGTGGCTTCTCACAAAATGAGGAGTGGTTTGACAAGTTCCATGCAATGTATCCAGAGCGTCCATTTGGTATTTCTGAATATGGATGCGAAGGCATTGTAAGTTGGCATTCTGACGAACCAAAATGTAGAGATTACACAGAAGAATACCAAGCATTATACCATGAGCATATGGCAAGAATCATTGATGAAAGACCTTATTTATGGGCTACACACATCTGGAATATGTTTGATTTCGGTTGTGATTCCAGAGATGAAGGTGGCGTAAAAGGTCGTAACAATAAAGGTCTTGTAACATTAGATCGTAAGATCAAAAAGGATTCTTACTTTATTTACAAAGCTTACTGGACAAAAGAACCTTTTGTATACATTACAGGAAGAAGATACAGCGATAGACCTTATGATAAAATGGATGTGAAGGTATATTCTAACCAACCAGCAGTAACTCTTTATGTGGATGGAAAAGAATTCGAAACTTTAAATGGAGATAAAATCTTCATTTTCAAAAACGTACCTCTTGATTCAGAATTTACTGTAATTACAGCAGATGCAGAAGGTAGCATTCCAGATGCGGTAACGTTCCACAAGGTTGCAGAGCCAAATCAAGGCTATGTTATGCCAGTAGAGGATGAAGAAGAAAGAGACGGAGCTAAGAACTGGTTTGATGATATAGATACATCTTCAGAGGCACCAGAATTAACATTTAACGATGGTTATTTCAGTATTATAGATACAATTGGTGAAATTCTAGAAAACGATACAGCAGCACAGATAGTGCTAGATGCTATTGCTAAGGCCACTGGCATGAAAGCGAAAAAGACTATGTTAGGCATGATGTCAGGCATGAAGCTCGAAGATATGGCAGGAATGTTAGGCGGACAAAATCCAGATAATAGTCTATTTAACAGAATAAACGCAGAACTTCAGAAAGTAAAAAAATAATTAGATAAAGACTTATAAGATAAGAAATTCAAGGTAGATAACGCTCCTCTTTTAGGGGCGGTATCTACCGTTTAATTTTGCAGTAATAATAAAATTACTCAAACTAAAGTTGCAACGTTATAGAAAGTAGTTGTGACTTGTTTAAATGTAAACAGCTCTGTAATTTGCATTGTAAGGTCTATAATTCATAAGTCTTTATATTCCTAATAATTTATTTTATAATATATAAGAATGTTTACGTTGATTGGAGGATTTAATTTGATAAAAACAAAAGATGAATCTATTATGAAAGGTTTTTTTTCAAAAACCTTTCATTCTATTCTAGTAATAATGAAACAATTTTTTAGACTTAAGAAACTACCGAATCCTTGGCAAAAATCAATAGGTATCGCTATTTGTACGGGGGTACCTATGCTTCTAGGTTTGATATTTAATCAGGCACACTGGAGTGCCCTTGGAGGATTGGGTAGCTTTGCTTATTTATATGTTACAAATGAAACCTATTACAGGAGAGCGAAGAAAATGTTCTGCGTAGTAATCGGGTTTACACTCACGGTATTTTTAGGAACGTTAGTTGCACCATATCCGTTTCTTGTAGTTATTTTATTGGGACTGATTGGTGTGCTCGCAACCTTTTTGTTTGGCGTATTAAGAATCCCAGGTCCAGCAGCAATATTTTTCGTATTGGTGTATTTGATGACAACGTCAATGCCTTATGACCAAGGGGCTGCATTTGAACGTTCGTTTATTGTTTTCTTAAGTTCAAGTTTTTCATGGTTCGTAAGTATGATAGTGGCTCCTTTTGATTCTCATGGTCCTGAGACTAGGGTACTTAGAGCTACGTTTATGAGTCTGGCTGATTTTAGTTTTGCAATTGGAACCAAAGATGTTAATTCTATTAGAAATCGTGTAGTGAACCACATGATGGAATCAGAAGAAATGCTCTTGACGGCTATTACACCATGGAAGCAATCCATTGTGCGTAAAAAGCTTCTACTTTTATATGAAAAAGCAAACTTATTATTTATTGAGTTGCTTGATCTATCCTATGATAAGGACATTATAATTCCTGAAGATATTTGTTCTATTATTAAATCGATAGCAAATGAAATAAAGTTAAAAACAATGAAAGGCAACTAAATAGCCTTAAATACTAAACCTAAACTAAAAAATGAAAAAAAAAAAA
>CAJJLI010000468.1 GCA_905192625.1 uncultured Clostridium sp.
AATCCCTGTGCTGTCTTTTTCTTTACATAAGTACGAAACTCTTTGTAACGATCTAAAAGAAATCCATTCTGATTACCGTGACAGGAGAGTACGTAAGAAATCAATGCCTCGGATTCGGTTACGAAAAGAGAATCTTCATATTGTATCCACTGTGTCTGCGTAAAGAATGGTTTTAATAAGTCACTGCCATTTTCCCTTCCGAATCTTTCGTAAAGTTTCTCGGCTGATAATACAATTCGCTCATCAAAATCAGAAACCAGTTGACTGACTTCTTTCATATGATTGCTTCCATACGTACTACAAAGAAACGTTCCATCAGGTTTTAGGACACGTTTAACTTCGCTGCACACTTTAGAGATATCGTCACAATAAAAGAGGACGTGATTGGCGATGACAAGGTCAAAGCTTTGATCTTCATAAGGAATGTGATGACAATCAAAGGAGTTAAATGTAAAACGAGAATCCGTAGCTCCAATGGTACGGCGTGTATCACGAAGCATACCTTCGGAAACATCTGATAACGTTATGTGAATATTTTTCGGGAGCAGGTTAATGCGTTCTCTCCAAAGTGTACCATCGCCACATCCGATTTCAAGGACCTTCATTCCATTGTTTATCTTGCACTGCTCATAGATCCAAGGAAACCATCCCTGTTGATTTTTTGAATAAAGGCGATGCAACTGAATACGAGCAGATATGTTTGAGGCATTCTGGTATTGGTTTTTTAGACTTTTTTCCATCGCAGTCAAGTGAATTAGGTTTAACATTTGACTCCAATCAATGCTATGCTCATTCTCGATTGCCTTTGTGGTATCTTTAATCGTTTGTGCTACCAACTGCATTTGTTCAATACGGTCCTCCACAAGTTTTAACTGTAGATTTAAGGAATCCGCCATAAAATGATAGTCGGTATCGTGTATCGTCATCTCTTTGATATCGTCCAGTGAAAAGCCAAGATATTTTAACAGCAAAATCTGCTGAAGTCTTGCAAAGTCAGAATCTGTGTAAAAACGAGCACCATTGGGATTGACATAGGATGGTTTTAATACATTGTGTTCATCATAATATCGAATGGTCTTCTTCGTAATATGCGCCATACGGGCAAATTCACCTGAAGAATAATAGCCAGGTAGTTTCATGGTATCGTTTCCTTTCTTAAGATAGTTCCATTATAATGGAAAGTTCTATTTTGGGCAAATGTAAGATAGATAGTTATAATTCAATATGCGTGGTATTTGGGTTTTAAGATGATTTATCAAAAGTTAAACGTGTTATAGTCAAATATCGTTTTAGATTCATAATCTAAAAAACCGCATAAAGTAATTGCATCTCATATGGTGTAGTCTATATTGATAGATATATAAATCAATAATCGGAATAAAAAATTCCGTTTTTGGAAAAACTATTGATATTAATGTTATTTTAAAATACAATAAATGTATAAAAGGAGGGGATTCTCATGGAAACCATTGTACGTTTACAGGCGCTAAGTCTTCATAATATCAAGAATGTGAAATACGGAAAAATTGAAATGCCTAACACATATAAGAAACAAGCAAGTTATAGGAATGCAGAAGTATTAGGGATTTACGGGCAGAATGGCTCGGGTAAGACAGCAGTCGTGGATACACTTTATTTTATACAGCGCATAATGATTGGCGAGAATTTGCCGATGGATCTTGCTGATTATATGGATGCAAGTGAAGACGAAGCGGAAATTAGCGCAGAGTTTTCTATTTATATAGAAGAGAGTGTGTATGAAGTAGGCTATAAGGTTTACTTACAAAAAGTAGGAAGGCAAGGCGTTAAGATTTCCCGAGAAACGCTTTCAAGTTCGAAAATCACTCCAGAAGGAAGAAGCAACAAGGCAGTTTTTATGGATTATACCCACGGAGATAGCAAGAATATATTTTCACCGAAGAAGCGTTTTGAAGAACTTATCACGGAGAACAAAGAATATAAGATGGACTTGTTGGTTGCAAAGAAACTGGCGGAAAAAAGTAATTGCTCGTTTATTTTTGGTGAGAACAGCTTAGAAATCTATAAAAAGCCTTTTGAGTATTCCTTCAAAGAGTATGCTGCGTTAATTACCTCCTTACATCGTTTTGCCCTAACTGACCTTTTTGTCATTCGTAATACGCACTCTGGTGTAATCTCTGCTAATTTTGTTCTTCCGATGGCATTTAAAATAGAAGATTCGGATCAGCTAGGTGGAGGTTTTAAAGGGGATTTTGCAGTTTCACTGAATAAGCCTACCGTGTTATCCCGCGAACAAAAAGAGATGCTCCATGTGATTGTAAACGAAATCAATACCGTTCTTTGTACCATCATTCCTGGTTTGCAGATGGAAGTGAAAGAGTATGGCATGCAGATGCTAGATAGCGGTAGAGAAGGATTTAAAGTCGAACTATTATCTGTTAGGGAAGGCGTAAAGATTCCGATTCGTATGGAATCGGAGGGAATTATTAAAATCATTTCTATTTTAAACGCATTAATACAAGCTTTTTCTGATGCATCTATCTGCCTTGCAATTGATGAGCTGGATGCTGGAGTGTTTGAGTACATGCTTGGGGAGCTTCTAGATATTTTTAAGAAAAGTGCTAGGGGGCAGTTGATTTTTACTTCCCATAATCTAAGAGCACTTGAGATGCTTGATAAGGAGAGCATCATGTTTTCCACAGTGAATCCAGTGAATCGTTATATTCATATGAAGAACATTAAAAGTTCCAATAATCTTCGTGACGTTTATCTGCGAGGCATCACCCTTGGTG
>CAJJLI010000469.1 GCA_905192625.1 uncultured Clostridium sp.
GCAGCAGAAGGTCTCGCAAATCGAAGAAGGGCGCAAACGGGAGATGGGTGCGCTAGGTACCTGGAAGAATTGAAATTATTACAAAATCAGCTCCTGTCAAAGCATCTTTTAAATCCTCTGCTGTTTCATACTTCCATTCCCCAACGGTATCTTCTCTCTCTGTTAATCTATTACCTATAATCTCATTGTGCTTTGCTGCCTCTTTATCAATATCGTATAATGAAATTGTACCAGAAATTGCTGATTCCATTGCTAAATCTGCCATAAGGCGCCAAGCCCAACCTCTAGAACCTCCTCCAATATAGGCAATTTTGATATCACTAACTTTTTTATTCTTATACTGCATAATCTCACCCTATCCTTTCTATTATTTTCAGTCTCTTTTATTTCCATCTATTGTAAAGTATAGTGGTTTAAAGTATAATAATCTATGATTATTATGCTGTTTTAGCTATTTTTTCAAACTTAAATGAACAAAGAGATAAAGGGAGGTACGAAGTCATGAAACATACAGTATTTGCAGAAAAAATGGATGGAATTTTTGCTGAGCATGTTATACGAGATGTTGAATTTACAATGTCAATCAAACACATGCATCCAGAGTATGAACTATATTATTTAATTGAAGGAGATCGATTCTATTTTATAGAAAATGAAACCTATCTCATACATACTGGAAGTCTCGTTTTCATTAAAAGAAATGAAATACATAAAACAGGTGCAGTTCAAAACCGTACCTACCATAATCGAATGCTAATTTCTGTTGCTGCTGAAGTATTTAATCCTTTTTTACATGCCATCGGTCTATGTTCCTTGGAACAATTTTTCTCAGGCCACCGAGTTGTAACCCTTGATACACAGGGACAAAATTATGTTTTACAGATGTTTAAAGAAATTGCAAAAGAAATACAAGAAAAAAAAGAAGGCTATGAATGCCTTGTTAAAATGAAACTCACTGAACTTCTACTTTATATCCAGAGAATTCGCAAAGACCCCCGCCGTATATTAACGGAAACGGTCTCTGAATCAGGAAAACATAAAAAAGTTCAAGAAATTACTACATATATATGCAGACATTATAGAGATCAATTTTCACTGGATGATTTAGCTGATAACTTTTATATCAGCAAAAGTTATTTGAGCCGCATCTTTAAAGATGTGACTGGATTTACCATTACAGAATATACAAATATCCAAAGAATCAAATTTGCAAAAGGAATCTTAGAAAACAAGCGTTGTAATATAACAGAGTTATCCGCCGAAGCTGGCTTTGAAAGTATTACATACTTTGAACGTATCTTTAAAAAATATACGAGACTATCCCCTTTAGAATATCAAAAAGCGATTCATTCCAAACAAGAAATTAAAATTATTTAATTTACTATATGCTCATTATCTATGTTAAAGATGTATTGCTATATATTTTCAACATAGGTAATAACAGTGTTTTTATCTGAAAGCATTACTACATACTGCCCAAATACTCACTCCATACGAGGCAAAGTTTATAATTATAACAATAAAAGTTAGTTAAAAGTCATTCATTATTTCTTTCTTGTCTATAACTTAACATTCATTCTACCTAACATTGCGAATTACATTTTCCAAAACGGTTTTTTTATATAAAATATCCACTTATTCTAATAAAAACTCTGAATATTAGGGTAAAACACGTTATCTTTTTAACATTGGTTGAAAAGAGATGTGTACTATGATATCATTGCCATTGGCGTTAGTTCAGCCATTATATTTGTGAAATTTTTTATAAATAACCAATAAAATACATAAATACATTCCTCGAGAATTCCTTATGCATTCATGCATAAGTATGATAAATAATGTTAAAATAGATAATTAAGCAAAGACGAAAATCCCTACTAAATTATACTATTTTACACTTAACTTACTAAGTTTTCGCAGAAAAAGGAGTAGAAAAATGATATTAGATATGTTTAACCTTAAAGGAAAAGTAGCTGTTGTTACAGGAGCAAATACAGGCCTTGGACAAGGAATGGCAGTTGCTCTTGCAGAAGCTGGTGCTAAAGTAGTTGGAGTTGCAAGACGCTCTTGCAATGAAACAAAAGCTAAGATTGAAAGCTTTGGTGGAGAGTTTGCTGAAGTTTTAGCAGATCTTTCAACAACAGAACCTGTTCAACGTATTCTTGATGAATCAGTTGCTGCATTCGGACGCGTTGATATTTTAGTGAATAATGCTGGTCTAATAAAACGAATTGACTCAATCGAGTATGATGAAGCAAGTTGGGATCAAGTGGTTAATGTTAATCAAAAAGTAGTATTTTTCTTATCACAGGCATTTGCAAAACAATATATCAAACAAGGACAAGGTGGTAAAATTATAAATGTGGCATCTATGCTCTCCTATCAAGGTGGTATAAGAGTTCCTGCTTATACTGCAAGTAAAAGTGCTATTTTAGGACTTACTAGAGCACTTGCAAATGAATGGGCAAAGCATAACATTAATGTAAACGGAATCGCACCAGGATATATGGCAACAAATAATACAGAACAATTACGAAATGACGAAGATAGAAGTGCTGAAATTCTTGACAGAATACCTGCCGGACGTTGGGGAACTCCAGAAGATATGCATGGCGCAATTATTTGGCTTGCTTCCGATGCATCCAATTATGTAAACGGTTTTACTGTTGCTGTTGATGGCGGCTGGTTAGCAAGATAATCATGACCACCGGCTTAGCCGGTGGTTTGTACTGCCCCTATAAGGGGC
>CAJJLI010000470.1 GCA_905192625.1 uncultured Clostridium sp.
CGACCGCCTCGGCGGTGAAGGGGCCAAATATCCCGATGTGCCGCCGGCCTATCATTGATGAAGCCTGCGCAAGCGATGAGAATCTCAATGAATTTTATCAAAATATTCAAAAAAGCTCAGCGCAAGCAGCAAAAGAAAACACGGAATCCCAGACAAATTCCGTGGATACTGCAAGTGCAAATCCATCTACTCTAGGAAGATAAAAGCATGTGGCTATTTTACGATAGCCACATGCCTTTTTTATTTTATATATATTAAGTTCTCTAAGCGTTTTAAGATTTCATGACATTATGCAACCAATACCATTTGCTTTCTACTTTTAGAATAACAATAGATTTCATCGGATAAAACTTCATCCATTGGCACCTGGGTTTGATTAATCTCCATCACCATCTCTTTTAACTGTTTAATCCCTAGATGTTCAACCACCGGTACTAAGATAAGCTCATGTATACTAGACGGCAAGATATAAAAGTCGCCATTTAATTCATCTGAAAATCCCGATAGTATTTCTGGATAAAGGATACAGCTAGCCCCATTAATTCCTCTGGAATTCGATAAAACATACATATCGACTTTGCTTTTCGGATTTTCATTATGTAGCATTTGAATAAATTCATTTGCCGCTAGTTCTGCCTCTCTTTGTTTTTCTAAATCCGATCCAGAATGACTTAAATCACTCATTGCAAATGACAGTACTTCCTTTTTCATAAGCTCAAGCATAACTTCCTCCATTGGACGAATCATCGGAGGAAATAAACTCGGTGTATTTTTCATAGCGTGATAATATAAGTCCTCCACCGTTACATCCCATTGTTTACAATGTTCCCCTGTAATCCGAATCGTTCCAATCCCGTCCTCATCTTCCCGAACCAAACAATGAAAGGTCACTGCAAAATCCAAAACTCTTCGATGTGGTACCGTCTCCAAGATTTCTTTATTTTTATCAAAGTTTATCAAACGAAATATGATATTGGATTTCATCGAATCAAATTGATATGTAATATCTTTAAAATGATTGGATCCGTTCACCTTTGCATTCAAATAGATATCCATGATTTCATCACAAATCTCTCGAACACTTCTACCTTCTTCATACTGCTGATAATAGGCATTTAAGTAAATGCAAGGAGCAATCAATTCATCTTTTTTACGTATAATCAAACTTGTTAAGCTTACTCCATTGTTTTTAACCACTGTTTGCTTTTGAGAATAATACTCCTTCCCCATACATTCCATTACATATTCTTCTACCATACAAACAAACTCATCCATTGACAACATACTTGATAAATCCATAAATTCTCCTTTTTTTAATGTATAGTTTTGCTACCTAACATCTTAAGTTAAAATAAGGTATAAACTACAGAGACACGGAGACTTATCTTAGATCAAGGTTTGAGAATCGTTCACTGCTTATATACAACATTAATTTTTTTAAAAACGTTAGGTTAGATTTTAAAATTAAAGTACAATAAGATTACCTGAAATACTTAAGAAATAACCGCTTTTTTAATAATGACATTGGGATTTTGATATGAAATTTACTTTAGAATTTAATCTGAATTTTAATTTAAAATTAGATACGAATATAAATTTTGACTTACTCTGAAATTCGATGTAGGCTTATAAAGATATTCTAACTCAACGAAGACATAGGCACAATCATTTTTATCAAACAAGCTGTAGAAAAAATATAGTCAGTTTTGTTTATTTTATCTTTTGTATTTTTCAAGTCAGCAATTTGCTGAATTCGTTCCTTCTAACTTAACGTAATTAACACTTGACCGGGAAGATAAAACACCCACATTCCAACGCTGGCAATGTGATATAACGTACCATAAACTTCTTCCGATAATGGTACATAGCTAGTCATATTAAATAATCCTACCATAAAATCACAAACCAAGAACAATACTAGCCCTATCAGAAACAAGTTCCACGAAGCAGATTTTAATACTCGAGAGGATTTTCTTTTAATACTGAAAGCGAATGCAATATTACATACAAAACTAATGAAATAAAATATCGTTACCCATAGTAAGGTATCAATTGGGATCTGCATCAAAAAAAGTCCAAAACCAATGACAGCACTTATCATAACACGTAGTAATATATGCGATGCAAATATAGCTCTATCACTTAAGAAATGCTTTTGCTTACATCGTACCCTACTATTAATACGCACAATATCTCTTTTCACATTCGCGATGCGTAACAGATATAAACTTTGTACAATACAAAAACAACTTACACCAGCGATGTAATTATCCGTAAACAAAAGAAAAACATCGGCTAAGACAGTAAAAGACAGAGCTATGCATAACATAACTCTGTCTAAATTTCGTTCATAAATAATTAGTATTCCAAGGGACATAAAAAAGCACAGTACAATCGTAATAAACTTAATAACATTAGAAATTTCATAAAAATGAAAGTAATCCAATAAAATAAATGTAATATACATAGCCAATTGAATTCCAATAAAGAAGCCGTATAACATATTCTTACTTAATCTTCTCATAACAATCCCCTTATATTTAAGTTGATCTTAAAGATAACTAATTTCATATCTATTACTGCATTCTATATCTTCTACTACATTCCATATCTTTAGCAAGATTACATATCTTATACTGCATTCCTTATCTTTTACTTCATTTTATAACTTATACATCATACAATATCTTTTATTTATTCCATCTCTGTATATCAAGCCTTTTACTAAACTT
>CAJJLI010000471.1 GCA_905192625.1 uncultured Clostridium sp.
CGATGGTGTCGTACTCGGGATGGCCCGACTTCTCGATCACCCAGACGAGACGGTAGAATTAAACAATTAGAGCATGTTGGACCAAGTGGTGAGATTATCATGGATTATTCCATTTATGATGCAATTCAAGCTGGGTTTAACAAAGTGGTATTTATTATACGTCGCGACCTAGAAAAAGATTTTAAAGAAATTATAGGAAATCGTATTGAAAAACAAATCGAAGTAGAGTATGTATATCAGGAATTAGACGCACTTCCAAGTGGATTTACAAAGCCTGAGGAACGTGTTAAACCATGGGGAACTGGACAAGCAGTTCTTTGCTGTAAAGATGTAATCAAAGAACCATTTGCAGTAATCAATGCAGATGATTATTATGGAAAAGAAGCATTTGTAAAAGTACATGATTACTTAGCAATCGCAGATATAAATGGAACTGAAAACAATTATTGTATGGCAGGATTCGTTCTTGGAAATACATTAAGTGATAACGGAATCGTTACAAGAGGCGTATGTAAGGTTGATGGGAACGGAAACTTAACAAACGTTGAAGAGACATTTGCCATTGAACGTGATGGAGATGTAGCAGTTGGTAAAAATGGAGCAGGCGAAAAAGTAACTTTAGATCTTGATAGTTCCGTTTCTATGAATATGTGGGGATTCACACCAAACTTCCTGAATGAGTTAGAAACTGGTTTTGTTGAATTTTTAAAGGGCATTACTGAAAATGAAATCAAAGCAGAATATCTTCTTCCTGAAGTAGTTGGTAAAATGTTACGTGAGAATCGTGCAAATGTAAAAGTTTTAAAAACAAACGATAAGTGGTTTGGTGTAACTTATAAAGAAGATAAAGAAATGGTAGTTAATTCTATCAATGCATTAGTAGCAGAAGGAAAATATCCTTCAAAATTATTTCAAGATTAATCTGCAGTGGATATGCTTATGGGGAGTATATCAGAGGTTATATTGGATTTGATTTATCCAAGGCGCTGTCCAGTATGTGAGGATATAGTGCTGCCAAAAGGAAACAAAATATGTCCTGGATGCAGAGGAAAGCTCATATATATAAAAGAACCACGTTGTAAAAAATGTAGCAAAGCGATTGTGGATGAAGAACAAGAATATTGTTTTGATTGTTCTAAAAGGAAGCTTTCATATGAAAAAGGCTACTCTTTATTTGAATACGATGCGACGATGAAGCAATCCATGAGCCAGTATAAGTTTCATTCAAAAAAGGAATACGCTGATTTCTATATAGAAGAAATATTATTAAACTATGGAACGAGGATAAAAGAACTTGGATTAGATGCATTCATTCCAGTTCCTATACATAGTGAAAAGTATAAGCAAAGAGGGTTTAATCAAGCGGAATTGCTAGCAATAGGAATTGCAAAATCCCTTGAAATACCCGTATATAGTAATGTACTTATTCGTAATAAAAATACTACACCACAAAAGCTCTTAGATGATAAAGAACGGGTTAAAAATTTAAAGAACGCCTTTGCAGTATCCGATGAGTTTATGAATTCTAAGGAAAACTCTAATTTAAAAAGAGTAATGCTTATCGACGATATTTATACGACTGGTGCAACCATTGATGTATGTGCCAAAGTCTTAAAAAGCATAGGTATAAATGAGGTTTATTTTATGACTGTGTGCATCGGAAAGGGCTACTAAGGAGGAAAAAAGCATGGATGTTAGAAATTGTAAAGATTGCGGAAAAATATTTAATTATTTAAGTGGAGCTCCTCTTTGTCCAGCCTGTATGAAAAAACTAGACGATAAGTATTCCATTGTTAAAGAATACATTTATGATAATCCCGGGGCTAGTATTCAACAAGTATCCGAAGAAAATGGTGTATCCGTCGGACAATTAAAGAAGTGGGTACGTGAGGAAAGATTGGCATTTTCGGAAGATTCATTGGTTGGTCTTGAATGTGAGAATTGTGGTACAATGATTCGAACAGGGCGATTTTGCAGCAGATGTAAAGATAGTATGTTAAATAAATTAGGTAATATTTATAAAGAACCAGTGGAAGAGGTAAAGAAAAATTTTAAAGATAATCCAAAGATGCGCTTTTTAGATTAATTTTTGACTATTTTACATCGTTTCACGGATAAGAAGCTGTCGCAAGTAATTTGTGAGCAGCTTCTTTTTATGAAAAAACAAATCCCTTACTCCATAAAGTAAGGGACTGTACGTTAGCGCGAGAATATGCTATGCACATTCTTTACTGGGCTTTATTTTAATTTTATACCATTATCTAAAATACTTATCTTACCATCTTTCATTAGACGGCCAATAGCGCGTTTAAAGGCGTTTTTGCTGAGATTGAATTCTTGTTTGATTTCCTCGGCATCGCTTTTGTCATGGTATGGTAAGAATCCATTGGATGCTACTAACTTTTCATAGATTCGCGTGGAATCTTCATCCATTTGCAAGTATGCCTTTTGGCGAAGACTTAAATCTAATTTACCATCTTCATGAACCATAGTAACACGTGCTTCTACTTGATCACCAGGTTTAACTTCGTGAAAAAGTTCATTTTTTGGAATCATTGCAGAATAACAATTATCAACGGCAACAAATGCTCCAAATGCATCGATGATTTCATACACCGTTCCTTTTACCATATCGTCGCGTTTGTATTCAGAGTCTGTACGTAGAACTTCGTATATCTTCATCGTAGCACATAAACGCTTGCTCTTGTCGA
>CAJJLI010000472.1 GCA_905192625.1 uncultured Clostridium sp.
TGAGTACATATAATTGTTTTATTATATTATTTTATTGATTTTCTTGTTTATATTGTTTTTTATTATTTACTCCATGTCTTTGCACATTCGTTTCATTTCTATGTACTGTTCGTTTACATCTTCTCTCCAAAAGCATGTTTTATCCAGCCACCACGTTTAAAGCGAGTTAAAAATAAGGTAGCTCGAAAAGCCCAATCGATTGTCATTGCGATCCATACGCCCAAAACACCAATTTTAACAACTTCAACTAAAAAGTAACTAAATGCAATTCTCCATATCCACATAGAAATGATCGATACATACATCGTAAACTTTACATCATTTGCTGCACGTAATGCATTTGGCAAGGTAAAGGAAGATGGCCAAATAATCATGCAAAAAATACTATGATATAACATCAATTGTTTTGCTATAACCGCTGTACTGTCACTTAATTGATATAAACTCACAATCGGATTTAGCAATAAAATAACACCAGCATTTAATACAATTAAAAATACATAAGCATATCTTAATAATTTCCAAGTATACCGTTTCGTCTGTTCTAAATCATTCGCTCCAACGCATTGGCCGACCACAGTTATCATCGCTAGTCCAAGTGCACTTCCAGGAATTACTTCCAAACTACTAACGGTATTTGCAACTGCATTCGCAGTAACCGCAGCTGTACCAAGACCGGCAATCATGCTCGCCACAATAATTTTACCAAACTGAAAGATACTATTTTCAAGTCCATTTGGTATACCAATTCGAAGTATTCTCTTAACCATGTGGGAATTAAATTTAAAACTGAATTTTTTACTTATATGTATATCATACGTTTGATTGCGCAATTTCATTATAATATAAGTTGCGCCAATGACTCTCGCAATTAGCGTTGCAATTGCTGATCCCTCGACTCCAAAATGCATGACAAATAGAAAAAAAGCGTTGCCTGCGATATTAATAAGATTCATACATAAGGAAACATTCATTGAAATTCTAGAATTGTTCATAGCACGAAATAAGGCTGCACCTGCATTGTATACTGCAATGAAAGGATAAGATAACGCTATTATGTAAAAATATATTCTAGCATTTGACGTTACATCAGGATCTAATTTACGGTAAATCAGGTAAAGAATTTGCTTATTTAACAGAATTGCGGTTAACATAATTCCTATCGCCACCGTAGCGACTGCCAAAATAAGTTGATTTGCTGCTTCACTTGCTTTATCTTTTTCCCTGTGACCTAGGTATTGAGCGGCTACAACTGCGCCACCTGTTGCTAATGCTGAAAATAATCCAATTAATAGAACGTTAATTGAATCCACAAGAGATACCCCTGATACAGCAGCCTCTCCTCTGATTGATACCATAATTGTATCCGTCATACCTACGGTTACTGCAAGTATTTGCTCGACAATTAATGGAATAATTAATTTTTGTAAATCTTTCTTAGAAAACATTTGATTGGAAGACACTTCCATACACCTCTTTTTTCGTTAAACGTAAGCAGCATAAAAATTATTATGCGCCCATTATTTTGAAAAATCAAGATGTTTTATTAATTTGTTTCACTTGAATATAATTCGTCGAATTTGCCTCAGGACTTTTTAATTTGCATCAATTTATAATAATTGCTATAATTACTTTCAAAAGACACAAAACTATTAATAAATTTTTGTAATCTTCGTAAATCAAATCTTTATATAAAATTTCATGTATTGCTTAATTATGTGAACGTTTTATCTTAATAGATTTTAGCTATCATTACAAAAATTTTAAACATTAGAAAGAGGTTTCTTATGATAAAATTAATTGCATCCGATATGGATGGTACTTTGCTTTTAAACGGTGCACAAACCATAAGTAATCGTGCCATAGAACTAATCAAACAGTTGTCCGAAAAAGGGATTATATTCGTTGCTGCAAGTGGGCGTCAATACCCAAATTTATATCGTTTATTCGGAGAAAATAGCAAGGATATGGCATTCATTTGCGAAAATGGTGCGCTAACGATGTATAAAGAAACCGTAATTTGCAAGGAGGCTATGGATCGTAACTTAGCCATGTCAATCATACATGACATCGACAATAGAGCTGGATGTGAAGTTCTTATTTCAGGACAAGGTACTTCTTTTATACGCCCGAAACAAGAAGCTTTCTTACATCGTATGAGAGATGTTGTTAAAAATAACGTTACCGTAATTGAGAATTTTGATGATATTAATGAAGATATTATTAAAGTCTCCGCCTATGAAGTGAACGGTATTGAACATTCAAGTGATTATTTCACGAATAACTGGGAAGCTAAATTAAAATGTACCGTATCTGGTCATCAATGGATCGACTTTGTAAATCCAGAGGTTAATAAAGGTTCTTCTCTTAAAAAACTCATGAAAACTCTTAATGTTTCTCCAGATGAAGTACTTGCCTTCGGTGATAATTACAATGACCTTGAAATGTTATCACTTGCAAGATACGGATTTGTTATGAATAATGCAGTTGAAGATATCAAAAAACGCTACCATTATCACACTTCGTCCGTAGAGGATATTTTAGAGGAATTATGTCATAATCCCTCCTACCTCCAATAATTACGTAGTAGTTCTGGCTTCACCTCTAAATGGGAGCAGTCACTAACGCGTTCCAGACACAATCTCTTGGATTCTTCGTTCCAAATCACTTCGGTAATGCTACTATTTTCAAA
>CAJJLI010000473.1 GCA_905192625.1 uncultured Clostridium sp.
AAGTAGCTCTTGGTGTGTACCACTCTCTCGTAAAACACCTTTATGCATAACAATAATCTTATCTGCATGCTGTATTGTAGACAAACGGTGGGCTACCATAATTGTGGTTCTTCCCTCCATCAATTTATTCAATGCTTCTTGGATCAAACTTTCAGTTTCTGTGTCAATATTTGCAGTTGCTTCATCCATAACCAAAATACTTGGATTGTACGCTAAGGTTCTAGCAAAGGATAATAATTGTCGTTGACCTGCCGAAAGCGTAGCCCCTCGTTCTGTTACAGGTTCATCGTATGCATGTTCTAATTTTGAAATAAACGTATCTGCATTTACATAGCGAGCAGCTTCTTTGATTTCATCCACTGAGATATCATCATTTTTTAATCGAATATTACTTTTTATATCACCGGTAAACATAAAGACATCTTGTTGCACTTGCCCAATGGCAGAACGTAATTGATCTATCTTTAAATCTTTGATGTCTACGCCGTCAATTAAGATACGTCCACGTTGTATGTCATAATATCTTCCGATCAAATTAAGTATAGAAGATTTACCAGCACCAGTAGCACCAACAAAAGCTACGCTTTGACCTGGCTCTATGGTAAAACTAACATCCTTTAAAATCCAATCCTCTCCTTGATATGCAAACCAAACATGTTCAAACTCTATTTTTCCCTTAATTTGTTCTAAATATTTCGGATTCTTTGTTTCTTTTACAACAACCTCTTCGTCTAATATTGTAAAGATTTTTTCTGCACTTGCCATTGCCGATTGGAGTGTACCAAGTTGTTCTGCAAGCTCTTGTATCGGTTCAAAAAAAGATGTAATGTATTGAATAAACGTGTACAATGTACCAACCGTAATAACTCCAGTTATCACAGATTTACTTCCTACCATAATTATAATAACAAGAGCAACTACAGAAAGTAAATAGATAAGTGGACGAAATATAGCAAATACCATCATTTCCCTGTAGTTTGCACGATACAATTCTTTACTCTTTCTTTTAAACTCCGCGTTCTTTTCAACTTCTTTTGCAAAAATCTGTATTAATTTCATACCAGACAAATGTTCCGATAAATATGTGTTTATGGCTGTTATTTTTGTCCTTGTAATACGATAGGTGGCTCTTGATACATTTTTAAATAACCATGTCATCCCAATGATAAAAGGCAATAATGCAAATGCATACAATGAAATTTTTACATTCATACTTAACATTACAATTGCTAGTCCTATAATCTTTGCAATGTTCTTAATTAATTTTACTAATATATTCGCATACATTTCATGCAAAGCTTCTACGTCATTTGTTACCCTTGTAACGATACGCCCAACTGGCGTAATGTCAAAATAACGAAGAGATAAGTTTTGAACATGTTCAAACACCTCTTGTCGAATGTTATAAATTATCTTCTGCCCCGTCAATTGTAGTATCCATGTTTGTAAGAAGTTAAAAAGAAAACTTCCAATTAAAACAAACAAATATATAATGGCAGTTTTCCTAACTGCAGAAAAGGAACCTTTTTTTATAAATAAATCCACTGCTTCTCCCATTAATTTTGGTCGATACAGCTCAAATCCTGTTATAAACAGTACCATAACAATTGCCAATAACATCAAATGTAAATACGGTATTGCGTATTTCATTAATCTTAAAAATACACTGCCTTGTACTGATTTTTCTATATCAATTTCTTTGCGTTTCATACGACTCCCATCCATTCAACTACGAACTTATACTGCCTCTAATTGTTTCTCTAACTGTTGTTTTTCATAAAGTTTTGCATAGACTCCTCCATGCTCAAGTAATTCTTCATGGGAACCATACTCTATTTTCTCACCTTCCGATAAAACAAGAATCTTATCTGCATTTTGTATGGTTGAAATTCGATGTGCAATAATAATCGTAGTTTTTCCTACTCTATTCTCTTTTAAATTCGCCAAGATTTCTTCTTCTGTATTCGTATCAACAGCAGATAACGCATCATCTAAGATTAGTACTGGTGCATTCTTCATCAAAGCACGAGCAATGGAGCTCCTTTGCTTTTGGCCACCAGACACCGTTACCCCTCTTTCACCGACCATAGTCGCATACCCTCTTGGGAAATCCATGATATTATCGTGAATACATGCAAGTTTTGCAGCTTCTTGTACTTCCTCAAGATCTCCGTAAGTCGCATCTATTGTACTTGTTCGTTTTAATAGATCACTTTCCATATAATCTTCAAGTCGATCTTTATTCTTTAATAGTGCCTTTGTTTTCTCTTCCGGAATTTCGATTAATCTTCTCGTACCAAATGCGATATTACTTTGTAAAGAATCCGAAAATAAGAAATTATCTTGAGGTACATACGCAATTTGTTCTCTTAAAGTTTTTAAAGGTATCTTTTTAATATCCTTACCATCTATGGTAATCATTCCTTTTTCTACCTCATACATACGTAGTAATAAATTTGCAATTGCAGTCTTACCGCTTCCCGTATGACCAAGTATAGCAAGTGTACTACCCTTTGGTATATCCACGGATATATCCTTTAAAACTGGTTTTGATTCCTTATGAAAAGCAAAGGTAAGGTGATTTAGTGAAATACCACCTTTTAAAGAGTTTATCGTAGGATCTACATCCTCACTTTCCACTATTTCTGGTTGTTCTTTAAAAATATTTTCAACTCGTCTC